>DATFWC010000410.1:0-3072 GCA_035259885.1 Xanthobacteraceae bacterium | reverse complement strand
GCCTTGAGGCACTGATCAGCCAGCGCCTTGAGCACTGCCGGCGTGTGGCCGGACCACGGGCCGTCATCGAAGGTCAGCACGACCTCATGGTCGCGCAGGAAGTCATGCATCTTGAAATGCTCGTAGCCGAAGCCGGGCCCGCTGGTGGTGTCGATCTCGACCACGCGCGTGAGGCCGAGCGCGTCGGGATTGTTGCAGGTCGGAAGCGGCGTGACGGGCGGCGGCGGTGCGGCGGCGAGCGCCGGAGTCGGAGCCGGAGCGGCGGCGCGCGCCGGCGCGACGGTCGGGCTCTGGCCCGTGGTGGGAGCCGGGCCGGTTGTCGAAGCCGGGTTGGTGGCGGAAGCAGGGGTGCGGATCTGCTGCGCCCAGGTTGCATAGGCGGCGATGGATAACACCACTAGGATGACGCACGCGCTGGCCAAACGCATTGCTGATTCCCCTCGTACTCGCTTGTTTACTATCCGATTCTTAACCCATGAAGGGGGCAATTATAGGAAAAGTCAATTAAAAGTCCGGCGCATGGGGTTTCGTGGTTAAGGCTTTGACCACGCAAGAAAACACGCCTTGATTCGGGTGCCCGACGCATCAACCATCCGGGGAGGAAACCATGAAACGGACCGGTTCGGCCCTTGTCGCGCTCGCGCTGATGAGCGGAGCGGCGTTCGCCCAGGACACCCTCAAAGTGGCGGTGCCGCAGCGCGGCGCCTGGGACGCCGGCATCGCCGAGCTCGGCCGGCGCGGCGGCATCTTCAAGAAGCACGGGCTCGATCTCGAGATCCTCTATACCCAGGCCGGGCCTGAATCGATTCAAGCGCTGATTGCAGGCAGCGTCGACATCGCGACGGCCTCGGGCGTGTCGGCGGCGGTAGGCACGTTCGCCAAGGGCGCGCCGATTCGCATCATCGGCAACGAGGTGATCGGCTCCCCTGATCTCTACTGGTACGTCCCGGCCAGCTCGCCCGTCCGCAAGGTCGAGGACTTCAATGACCGCACCGTGGCCTATTCGCTCACCGGCTCGTCGAGCCACGCCGGCCTGCTGGCGCTGATCGCCCAGCACAAGCTGACTGCCAAGCCGACATCGACCGGCAGCATCACGGCGACGCTGACGCAGACCATGACCGGCCAGGTCGATGTCGGCTTCTCGGCGATCCCGTTCTTCCTCGACAAGGTCGACGACGGCCAGATCCGCATCATCGCCACCGGCAACGACGTCGCGTCGCTCACGACCCGCACCGGCCGCGTGAACATCACCAACGTGCCGACGCTGCAGAACCGCCGCGACGCCCTGGTCCGCTTCAACCGCGCCTACAAGGAAACCATCGACTGGCTGTACAGCGCGCCGGCCGCGATCAAGATTTTCAGCGAATATTCCGGCCTGCCGGAGAAGGTGGCGCAGCGGGTGCCAAAGCTGTTCCCCAAGGAGACGCTGGCGCCCGACAAGGTCGTCGGCATCGATCAGATCATGGCCGAGGCGGTGGCGACGAAGTTTCTGCCCGCTCCGCTCACGGCGCAGCAGGTCGCCGAACTGATCCAGATCCCGGAGAGTGCGAATTAGACGCTTGTTGGTATGGGCGCAGCAGCGACCACGGCGTGCATGCACAGCGCTCATGGGATGATCTCGTTTCGCCTACCGGGTACGAATATGCCCTCAGCAGGCGCTTTCCTTCTTGGAAAATTCTGCTGCGAATAGGACATTATTGCCGCATTTTTCGGACCGTCGCTGGCTTTGTCCGTCGGGGTGGACGAGATCTTGAGCACCAGGGAAGGCCACGAAGCGCCACGGTCGTCGGGCGGAGGGTTGGGGTGATGGGCCAAGTGATTTCGCGCTGTATTCGCGCCAGCCACTTTAGTGTCGAATCGCGGTGATCTCCGCATCCTCGTGACCTGCCCGCACGGCGTCCCCGACCCGCTTGCCGAGCAGCGCACGCGCGAGCGGCGCAACGTGCGAAATTGATCCCCTTGACGGATCTGCTTCGTCCTCGCCAACGATCCGAAATGTTTGCTGCCGACCATCGTCGCGCACGATCGTCACGGTGCTTCCGAACTGCACCAAGTCCACGTTCGGCCGAGGAATTGTCACTTTCGCGCTCGAACGGCGGGCGCTCCAGTACCGGAGTTCACGGCCGGCCTTCGCGAGCGCTTGTCGGTCCGCAGCGGCTTGCGCCTCGCCGTAGTCACGCCTGGCGGCCTCCATAGCCCCTTCAATCAACGCCAGACCGCGCTCCGTCACCAGATTGGGGTGTTCGGAGACAGGTCGGTCGGGAAGCTCCTGGACGAACGAGTCTTCGTTGACGAACGCTCTGCTCATCCGGAGAAGGTAGCAACCCGCACGCGCATTTGCATCCGCCATACGCCTGCGGCTCGATGTTGAAAGCAGCGAGCCGCGCGCTCTGTGCCACACGAGCGCGCGGCCATTGGCCGGATCGGCCGTCGACCCGCCTATTTCGCCAGCGGATCGGGCCGCAGCTGGAAGTGCGCCGCCAGCGGCTTCGTGCCCTTGCCGCCTTCGATGAGCCATGGCGTGCGGTCGCCGTTGGCGGCCCACAGACCACGGCCCTTCCAGCCGGCGTTCGGATCGTCGATGCGGCCGTCAAACCCCTTGGCGTAGAAGCCGAGCGGATAGGGAACGCGGATCGACACCATCTTGCCGTCCTTGTTCAGCGCGACGAGCCCGTCCATCAGGTTGGCGGTCGACATCGGGATGTCGTCGCCGAGGCCGAACGTGTTGTGCTGATCGACCCACGAATAGTAGCTCGCCTCCGCACTGTTCTCGCCGATGCCGCGGAAGCCGGGGCCGGGGTACTGATAGAACGACCAGCCCTCGGGGCAGTGGTCGCCCGTCGCTTTCGGGCCGTTGAGCGGGCCCTTGCACTTGCGGCGGTCGAACATGCCCATATGGCCGCTGGCCAGCGAAACCCACACGCGGCCCTCCTTGTCGATATCGCCGCCGCGCACGCCGAACCCGGGCATCGGGACGTTGTAGATCTCGGCCAGCGCCTTGTGCGGGTTCTTGCCCGGATCGACGCGCACGATCGCGCCGGGGCTGCCGCGCAGGGTTCCCCAGATCGAGCC
>DATFWC010000409.1:0-3524 GCA_035259885.1 Xanthobacteraceae bacterium | reverse complement strand
TGCCGCGTGACGGCGCCTTGGGCCGGTATATGGCGACGAAATAGCGCGATGCCACCGGCGCCGCCTTGATACCGTGCCGCCGCGCTCCCTTTGGCACCTTCACGTCGAACGCGGTGAAGTCCTTACGCCTTCCGATTCCGGCCTGGCGTGCAATCTTGGCCAGCACCTTGTGAATGGCCGGCGATTTGCGGACTTTGGCCGCCTTGCGCGAGGCCGTCGGCTTGGTCTCCTGCAGCAGATCGCCGGCGGCGCGCAGCTTGGCGCGACGCGCACGCCGCTCGACGCGGCGGCTTTCTTCGCTGTCGACGCTCTGCGGGACGCTCGTTGCACTCGGCACCTGCGCCGGGTGGATCGACGGATCTCCCAACAGGTTGAATTGTCCGAGGGTCTTCAGGTCCACCGGGTCGAGCTCCGCAGTCTGCTCGACGAAGCGCTGCCGCGCGCGTAGCGCCGCACGGCCGAGCGACGCCCCGTCGAGCAGCTCGAGCAGGAAATACTGGGTGATGAGGTCGGCGGCGCCGTTGCTGTCCTCAGGTCCGTACGCGATGGTGCTGCTGCCGAAGTAGCCGTAGGCGCCCTGGACGAGGTAGCGCTGGCAGATCGGCATCGGCAGCGCCAGCGTGATCGAATCATACAGCTCGGCGCCGTAGCAGCACTCGACCGCAGCCACTGTCCCCGACTTGATCTTTCTCACGATGGATTTGCTGGTCAGCGATTCCGGCTGCGACCTGCCCTTCTCGCCGAAGAAGGACGGATCGGAAGAACCGCCGTGGCAGTTGATGAAATGGGCAAGCGGTGCAAGCCGTTTGGCCGGATGGTTGGGACCGCTCGGAGGCGCGAGCGTCAGCGCGTCGGAGTTGCCGAAAACGTTGAACAGACTGAGTTCGGTGGATTTGCGCCAGGAAAAGGTCGACAGGCCGAAATACGTGCCGTAGTCCGTCGCAGCGCGCGAGCGATAGTTTCCCGCGATGTCGAGCAGCGTGAGCAGATACGAAGGCTCGCTTGCCTTGGTCAGGTCCGGCAGTCGCCCGACGACGCGTGTCGGCCCCTTGAACGTCGCGATGTCGCGCGAGTACTTCGTATCGCACGCATAGGGCAGGTCGCCCAACGCGTGTTGGTCGGGGTCATCCGGCGGATCGAACGCGGGATTCGTCAGGTCCTGGTGCGGCACGACATCGGGCGCGCCCAGGATCATTAGATACTCGGGATTCGCCGCGCGAAAAATCGCATCGATCGCTGCCTTGTTCTGCTGTGGACTGGAACGATCCTTCACCGCGCTGCCTTTGAAGCGCTTCATCGCCGCCGCATCGTCGAGATACACGAGCCGGCTCTTGATGCCGCGCTTTGCGTCGGCGTCGATCAGGGCATCGACGGCCTTCTTGATCATGGAAACGCCCGCCGTGCCGTATTTCGCAGTCAACGCAGCACGATTGCTGACAATGATCTTGTCGTCCATGACGTTCCCTCCTGGTTCCCCGCAGGTCGACTTGTTGTTGTGCGCGGCGTGATTGCAGCCTCGACCAAGGCGCGAAAAAGGTCAACATGCTCACACAGGTCGCGGCGCACGCGTGCCATTGATCTGCATAGCCGGCGTCTATCGCGCGTCAGGACTCGCGCACCACCGTCAGCGACAGCGACAAGGACGGCAATGCATTCGTCGTCGGCGAGGTTCTGACGGCGAAGTCGTTGAAGGCGCTCAACGCGGCCGAGGCTCCTTACCTGGCCATGCTGAAGGCTTATTGAGATGCCGGGCGATTGACGCCGCCGCGCGCCCTGTCTAGGGAAGGCGCCTCCTTTCCCACCGCCAGAAGCGTCAGACGTTGTCCAAGCTCTATTGGGAAGATTTTGTCGTCGGCAGCGTTGCCGAATTCGGTCCGCGGTTGGTCACGCGGGAAGAAATCATCGCGTTCGCCGCCGAGTTCGATCCGCAGCCGATGCACATGGACGAGGATTATGCCCGCTCGACCATGCTCGGCGGGCTTGCGGCGTCGGGATGGCACACTTGCGCCATCGGAATGCGCCTGATCGCCGACGGGTTCATGACCAACTCAGCGTCGATCGGCTCGCCCGGTGTGGACGAGGTGCGCTGGCTGAAACCCGTGCGGCCGGGCGATCGCCTGACGGTGCGGCGGACCATTTTGGAAACGCGCCCGCTCGGCAGCCGGCCGGAGTGGGGGCTGGTGCGATTCCGCTTCGAGCTCATCAACCAGGCGGGCGAGGTGATGATGATTCAGGAGAACGTCAATTTCTTCGGCCGCCGCGAGACAAGCCCGTGAGGGATTGTAGGGTGGGCAAAATCGCCGTGCTCAATTCTTTCATCTGGCGCAGAGCGTCATCGCGATTTTGCCCACCATGCGGATCTGGGCGATTCACGGTGGGCAAACGCGCTCAAGGCCGAGTTCATCCACTCTGTCTTCAAGCGCGTTTGCCCACCCTAGACGCAGTGCGGGTCGAGCCGGCATGAAGTTCCTCGAAGACATCCGCGTCGGCGACAAGACCGCGCTCGGCAGCCACACGTTCACGGCAAAAGAGATAAAGACATTTGCTCAGGCCTTCGATCCGCAGCCGTTCCATCTCGACGAGGCGGCGGCGGCGCGCTCGCATTTCGGCGGCCTGGTCGCGTCCGGCTGGCACACCGGCTCGGTGTGCATCCGCCTGATCGTGCTGAACCGGATGCGCCAGGAAGAAGCGATGCGCGCGCGCGGCGAGCCAGTCGGCCGCACCGGCCCGTCGCCCGGCTTCCGCGAGCTCAAGTGGATCAGGCCGGTCTATGCCGGCGACACCATCACGTTCGCCAGCGAGGTGATCGAGGCGCGGGCGGTGCAGAGCCGGCCCGACAAGGGCCTCGTGTTCGCCCGCAACATCGGCACCAACCAGGCGGGTGAGCTGGTCTTCTCGTTCACCAGCATCCTGTTCGTCGACCGCCGGCCCGCGTGACGGCGGCCGAGCCGATCCCATTCATACGTCCTATGAACATCCGGCGGCGGCGCGCGTCTAATGGCCTGTGGACCCGTACCGCGCCGCGTCGACCATGGCCGAAGCGGCGGCGCCGGTCACGCGCGTGAATTGCACGGCGGCGTGCATCAACCGGGTCAAGAAGCTGCTTTAGGAGCGACGCGATGGGAAAGGGAATGATGGATGCCATGCGCAATGCGGGGATTGATCCGCGCCCGAGCCTGGAATCCGAGGTCGAACGCCTGACCAAGCTGGTGCACATCCTGTGGAAAGAGGTGGAGCGCCTCGAGGGCGTCATTCGCGTCGTTCCGGAAGGGCTGAAGGTCAAATCCGGCCGCTCCGAGATCCTCGTCCTCAAGAACGGCGGCATCATCTTGAACGGCCTGCGCATCAGCCTGGAGACACCGGGCAAGAACGACTTGTTCTACTAGACCATTGTCGCTCGCCCATTCATTCGCGGGGTCACCGGGCGATGCCATCGAGCGGGTCGCCATCAGGTTTCCACTCGCGGAGGCCGACGCAGTGAGAGTCGCCAGCGGCGTCTTTCTGCTCAGCCGCCATTCGCGCCT
>DATFWC010000408.1:0-8850 GCA_035259885.1 Xanthobacteraceae bacterium | reverse complement strand
TCGGCCTTCTGCCGGGCGGCGAGCGCCTCCGGCGTCTGGTCGGCGGGTGACGGGATCTCCAGTTCCAGTTCGGCGAGGCGCTGACGCACCGCCGGATCGGTCAGCGTCTCCACCACCGCCGCATTGAGCCTGGCGATAACGTCCTTGGGCGTGCCGCCACTTGCCCACAATCCGTACCACAGCGTCATGTGCAGATCCGGCACGCCAGCCTCGTCCACTGTCGGAATGTCGGGCGCCGACGCCAGGCGGCTACTGGCCGTGACGGCATAAGCCTTGATCCGGCCGGCGCGCACGTGCTGCAGCGAGGTCTGCGCCTGCTCGAACATGAGGTCGATCTGCCCGCCCATCAGGTCCTGCAGCGCCGGAGCCGAGCCGCGATACGGGATGAAAGCGAAGCGCGTGCCGGTGATCGACTGAAAATGTTTTCCCGCCAGGTGCGGCCCGGTGTTGACGCCCGGCGTGCCCTGACTGGCCTTGTCGCCATTCTGCTGCAGCCAGACGATCAGCTCCTTGAGATCCCTGGCCGGCACGCCGGGCTTCGTCACCAGCAGGTAGGGATTGCTGGGCAGTAGCGAGATCGGGGCAAAGTCCTTCATCAAGTCGAAGCCGAGCGCGTAGAACGCGCCGCTCAGCACGTGCGTGCCGGTATGGCCGAAGATGACCGTGTAGCCGTCCGGCGCCGCCCGGGCGACGCGCCCGAGCCCGATCGTTCCGGCCGCGCCGGTGACATATTCGACGACCAGCGGCTGGCCGAGCGACAGGCGCATGCGCTCGCCCAGGAGGCGCACGATCGCGTCGGTCGGTCCACCCGCCGGAAATGGCACCACGACCGTAATTGGCCGCGACGGATAGGTGTCGGCGGCGCCGGCGAGGCCGGACGCGCAGGCGAATGCCGCGACGAGAAGCAGCGTGCGCATCAGCATCACCCCGCGAATTTGCTGCGAGCAGATGTCAGTTGGCGTCCAGCTTGATGTTGGCCGCCTTGATGATCGGCCACCATTTTTCCACCTCGGCGCGGTGGTGCGCGGCCAGCGCCTGCGGCGTTTGCTGCTCGCGCGTGGCAACGACCAGGCCGAGATCGGTCAGGCGCTTGTGCACGCTCGCATCGCCCAGCGTCTCCACCACGGCAGCGTTGAGCTTGGCGACGACGTCCTTCGGCGTGCCCCGGGGCACCCACAGGCCATGCCAGAACGAGATGTGCGCGCCGGTTGCGCCGGCCTCGTCCATGGTCTGCACGTCGGGCGCCCCCGGCCAGCGGGTCGGCGCCATCACGGCAAAGGCCTTGATCTTGCCGCTGCGCAGGTATGACAGCGTCTGCGAGGCTTCGGCGCAGAAGATGTCGATCTGGCCGGCAACCAGATCCTGCATGACCGGCGCGCCGCCGCGATACGGCACGAACTGCAGCCGCGTGGCGATCTTGTCCTGAAAATAGATGCCGCACACGTGCGCGGCGCTGCCGGCGCCGATCGTCGCCGCCGTCACCTTGTCGGGATTGGCCTTGAGCCAGGCCACCAGCTCCGTTCCGTTGCTGGCCGGCACCGCATTCTTGCCAACGATCATCAGTGGCGCCGACGTGAGCAGCGAGACCGGCTCGAGATCGGCCAGCATGTCGAACGGCAGGCGGTACATGGCCCCGGATCCGACATGGCTGGTCCAGTTGCCGATGCTGAGCGTGTAACCGTCCGGCCCCGCCTGGGCGCCGCGGGTGGCGCCGATGCTGGCGCCGGCCCCGGTGACGTTCTCGATGATCACCGGCTGCCCGAGCGACACGCGCATGCGTTCGCTCAGGATGCGCGCCAGCGTGTCCGACGGCCCGCCGGCCGGGAACGGCACGATCATCGTGACCGGTCGCGACGGGTACTCCTGCGCCAGTGCGCCCGTTGCGCATGCCAGCATGGCCCAGGCGATCGCCAGCAATCGTCTCATCACCCCCTCCCGTTCCAGGCGAATGGCGAGTAGTGAATGGTGAATGGTGAGTGGTCAGTCGAGCGTCTATTCGCCCTATTCGCCATTCGCCACTCACTATTCACCAATCATTACTCACTAGTGGGCCTCCACCTTGATGTTGGCCGCCTTGATGATCGGCCACCATTTGTCCACCTCGGCCTTGTGGAAGGCGGCGAGCGCTTCCGGCGTCAGCTGCTCGCGCGGCGGGATGGCCTGCCCCAGATCCGCAATGCGCTGGCGCACGCCCGCATCCGCGAAGGCGGTGACAACGGCATCATTCAGCTTGGCGACGACGTTTCTCGGGGTTCCCTTGGGCGCCCACAGCCCATGCCAGAACGAGATGTCCATGCCCGATACTCCGACCTCTTCCATGGTGGGGACGTCGGGCAGAGCGGGAAAGCGCGTCTTGGACATGACGGCAAAGGCCTTCATCTTGCCGGCGCGCACGTGCGACAGCGTCTGCGAGGCCTCGGCGCACATCAGGTCGATCTGGCCGGCCACCAGATCCTGCATCGCCGGCGCACCGCCGCGATAGGGCACGAATTGGAAGCGCGTACCAGTCTTGTCCTGGAAGTAGAGGCCGCAGATATGCGCGCCGCTGCCGGCGCCGACGCTGGCCGCCGACGCCTTGTCGGGATTGTCCTTCAGCCAGGCGATCAGCTCCTTGGCGTTGTTCGCCGGCAGTGCCGTCTTGCCGACGATCATCAGGGAGGACACGCTGAGCCGCGCCACCGGCTCGAGATCGGTCAGGACGTTCCATTGCACCGGATAAAGCGCAGGCGCCCCGACATGGCTCGTCCAATTGCCGAGGATGAGCGTGTGGCCGTCGGCTGCGGCCTGGACGGCGCGACCGACCCCGATGGTCGCACCAGCGCCGGTCACGTTCTCGACGATGAGGGACTGGCCGAGCGAGTCCTTCATGCGGTCGCCCAGGATCCGGGCCAGCGTGTCGGTGGGGCCGCCGGCAGGAAACGGCACGATGATCGTGATGGGCCGCGACGGATAGTCCTGCGCCGCTGCGGCGCTCATCTGCAACGCGATGGCGCATAGGACGGTGATCAGCAATCTTGCCATTTCTGTTCCTCCATCTGGGTGTTGTTTTCGGCAACGATACCGTAAATCCGCCGGCCCGTCACCGATACGTGATCGCCGGGGACATGTCGGAACCGGGCCGGCCGGCTACGGTTATGGCCTTTTGCAACTCGGGAGCTCGCGATGAGATCGCCCGCCGCGGCACTTGCGCTGCTTCTCGTCGCGAGCCCGGTCGCGGCGCAGACGTTCCGCTCGTCGGCCGGCGACCTGCAGGTCGAGACGGTGGCACGCGGGCTGTCGCATCCCTGGGGCCTCGCGTTCCTGCCCGATGGGCGCATGCTGGTCACCGAGCGGCCGGGGCGCCTGCGCATCGTCACGCGCGACGGAAAGGCGTCGCCGCCGCTCGCCGGCGTCCCGGCCGTGTTCGCGCGGTCGCAGGGCGGACTGCACGACGTGGCGCTCGACCGCGACTTCGCGGGCAACCAGACGATCTATCTCTGCTACGCCGAGCCGGCGAGCGGCGGCGGCCGCACGGCGCTCGCGCGTGGCCGCCTGGTTGACCAGGAGACCCCGCGGCTCGACGATGTGCGGGTGATCTTCCGCCAGGACGGCCCGCTGTCGAGCGGCAATCACTTCGGCTGCCGCATCGTGCAGGCGCCGGACGGCAACCTGTTCCTCAGCCTGGGCGAGCATTTTACCGATCGCGACGAGGCGCAGAACCTGCGCAACCACCTCGGCAAGATCGTGCGCATCCGGCCGGACGGCACGGTGCCGCCCGACAATCCCTTCGTGAACCGCCGCGACGCCAAGCCCGAGATCTGGAGCTATGGCCACCGCAACTCGCAAGGCGCCGCGCTCAACCCGGCCAGCGGCAAGCTGTGGACGCACGAGCATGGCCCGCGCGGCGGCGATGAGATCAACATCCCGGAAGCCGGCAAGAACTACGGCTGGCCGGTCATCGGCTACGGCATCGACTACAACGGCGCCAAAATCCACGCCAGCACCCAAAAGCCCGGCATGGAGCAGCCGATCAAGTATTGGGTGCCATCGATCGCGCCGTCCGGCATGGCGTTCTATACCGGCGACCTGTTCCCGGCGTGGCGCGGCAACCTGTTCGTCGGCGCGCTCGCCGGACAGGCATTGGTACGCCTCGAGCTCGACGGCGAGAAGGTGGGCAAGGAAGAGCGCCTGCTGCAGGACTTGCGCGAGCGCATCCGCGACGTGCGCGTCGGGCCCGACGGCGCGCTGTGGCTGCTCACCGACAGCGCCGCCGGACGCATCCTGCGGGTGACGCCGAAGTGAAACGAGTCGCGCTGGCACATTGTCATTGCTGGGCTTGACCCGGCAATCCATCCGCTTTGCATGAAATTCACTTTTTGATGGACGCGCGGGTCAAACCCGCGCATGACGAGTCAGCGGATGCCTATCGTCAAGCCAACGATTATTTTCCGCCCGCCAGCGTCTTGACCAGCCGATACAGGTATTCGTTGCCGTCGAAGAACGATTTCACCAGCACGCGCTCGTCCTTGCCGTGCACGCGCACGTCGTCGACGTCGCCGGCGAGGCCGGAATTGCCGTAGGTCGGAATGCCGGCATTGCGCAGATAGCTGCCGTCGGTGGCGCCTGCGCTCATCACCGGGACGATCGGCGTGCCCGGCCAGAACTCTTCCGAGACTTTTGCGATCGCCCCCATGATCTCCTCGTGCAGCGCCGATGGCGCGCTGAACACCGGCTCCTGGATTTGCGTCACGGAGATCTGATCGTCGGCCAGAACCTGCGCCAGCGTCGCCTTGACGTCGTCCGGCGGCTCGCCCGGCATGACGCGGCAGTTGACGATGGCGCGGGCGAGCTGCGGCAGCGCGTTGAAGGCATGGCCGCCCTCCAACATGGTGGCGACGCAGGTGGTGCGCAGTTGCGCGTTGTACACCGGGTTGGCCGACAGCCGGCCGAGCGACAGCGCGCCCACATCAGGTCGCCCGGAAATCACCGACCGGATGTCGGCCGCCGTCTGGTCGCTCTCGAAATTCGCCGAATGCTCGAAATAGGCGCGCGTCGTCTCGTTCAGCTTGAGCGGAAAGGTGAACTTCGCCAGGCGCGCCAGGCCTTCGGCCAGGTGATATATGGCATTGTCGCGGGTTGGCAGCGAGCTGTGGCCGCCGCGGTTCTTCACGTCCAGCGCGTAGGTCACCGACACTTTTTCGCTGGTCTGCACGCTGTTGCGGATCGGCTTGCCGTTCTTCAGGCCCACCGGGCCGCCCTCGTTCAGGGCAAATTCGGCGTCGATCAGATGGCGGTGATGTTTGAGCAGCCACTGAATGCCCACGGCGTCGCGATCGAGGATTTCCTCGTCGGTCTCCAGCGCCACGATGACGTCGCGGTCGGGCTGAAAGCCTTCCTGCTTGTAGCGGATCAGGTTGGCCACGAAGGCGGCGGCCATGAATTTGTCGTCGCTCGAACCGCGCCCGTAGAAATAGCCATCCTGCTCGGTCAGCCGGAAGGGATCGACCGACCAGTCCTCGCGCCGCGCCGGCACCACGTCGAGATGCGCCAGCAGCAGGATCGGCTTGCGCGCGCCGGTACCGCGCAGCCGCGCCACCAGGTTGCCTTTGCGCGGCGCCGGGCTCAGCACATGCACATCCGCATCCGCGAAGCCCGCGGCGCGCAGTCGCGCCGCCATCGCCTCGGCGGCGCGCGCCGTATCGCCCGTCTCGGTAACGGTGTTGATCTCGACCAGTTCCCGGTAGATGTCGCGCGCCGCCTGCTGTTGCGGCGTCAACGTTTGCGCCCGGACCGGTTCGCCAAAGCAAGCGAAGAGTGCTGCGACCGCCGCCGCAGCAATGAGCATGATGGCTCGCATCGTGATCGCCCCCAATGACTTGACATCCGCCACCGGCAAAGCCGGATTTGATCACACGCCGACGAGCCCCGCCATCGGCGCGACAGCAGCACTGGCCGGAAACACCCGTGCGGCCAGCGCATCGTCGGCGACACGCAGGTGATCCTTCAGCACGCCCTTGAGCACGGCGCGCAGGTCGGTCGTGGGCTTGAGGTCGCGGCCATCCTGCAGATCGGCATCCTTCAGGCCGGGCCAGTCGGCAATCACGCGGCCACCTTTCAGCGCGCCGCCGGCGAGCAGTGCCACCGTCGCGGTGCCGTGGTCGGTCCCGTCATTGCCATTGATGCGCGCCGTGCGGCCGAACTCGGTGATCACGGCGACGACGGTCTCGGGCCACGCCTGGCCCATGTTGTGCTCGATCGCCGCAAGCGCGCCATCGAGCGCGCCGAGCAACGTGGCAAGGCGGCCGTTCACGGTGCCTTCGTTCACATGCGTATCCCAGCCGTCGAAGGCGAGCGCGCCCACGCGCGGGCCGTCCTGGTTGGCCAGGAATTTCGCCGCTGCACCGGCCGCTTCGGCGAAATAGGCGCGCACCTGCGCGGCGCCGCCCGGCGGACCATTCGGCCGCGGCCGCTCGTTCGGCCTCGTCGCCATGCCTTCCGCACGGGCGATCACGGCAAGATCGAGCCGTTCCTCGAGCGCGCGCGCCAGCACAGGATCGGTGTGGTGGTAAAGGTCGAGCAGGCGCAGCGTGGTCTCGTCGCTCACCGGCGGGAGCCGCGGTGGCGTCCACGACAGGACCGGCGCCGGCCCGCGCACCACCAGCGGCGTCAGCGGGCCGACCGCGAAGGCGCGGCCGGCCTTGGCGCGGCCCGCCGGCTCGAGCGCGGCGAGCGCCCGGTTGAGCCATCCCGTATCGACGGCGCCCGGCTTGGGCAGGCCGCTTTCCAGCACGTCCTGGCCGTCGAAATGCGAGCGTTCCCGGTAGGGCGTGGCCGTTGCGTGCACGATCGCCGCGTGCCCGGCGCGATAGAGCCGGTGCAGGTTGGGCATCGCCGGATTGAGGGCAAAGAACGAATCCAGCGGCAGCGCCGGGTTGGCGCCGTCGAGCTTGAGCCCGCGATCGCCGCGCAGCTTCACCCATTGCGGATCGCCCACCGGCGCCACCGTCGCCAGCCCGTCCAGCGCGCCGCGCAGCACCACCACGAGGAAGCGCGGGTCGCGCCCCTCGGCGCGCGCCAGCTTCGGCACATGCGCCCAGGCGAACAGCACGCCGGAGGCGAGCATGAGCTCGCGTCGCGACGGAGCATGGAGCGTACAGGCCATGCGTCACCTCCGTTGGAATTCCGGCGCCATGATCAGCAGCGTCAGCGCCTGGGCGCGGCTTTCCGCGCGTGCGATCGCCTGACGCGTCTCCTCGGACGCCAGCGGGCCCAGCCCGGTCTCCAGCGCCGCCTCGACATCGACGCGGTCGGCCACGCGCTGCGCGAAGGCGTTGGCGATGTCGAGGCGCTGGGCGAGGCCGCCGATCCAGGCGGCATTGTCGTCGGAAAATCCTTTTGGCGACGGCGGCCGCCACCACGGCTCGCCGAGCGTCGTCTGCCCGCGCAGCATGCGGCGGATGTCGCCGGCACGCCCGGTGGCGCGCAGGATCGCGACACGCCATTCGCCCGGCCGCTTGATCTTGCCCGGCGCGGGGCTCCACGCCTCCGGCGCGGTGACCAGCGCCTTGGCCACCTCCTTGAGATCGCCGTCGCTGTCGCGGAAGCGCTGCGCCAGCCGGTCGACCAGTTCGCGCGGCGGTTCATCGGCGACGAAGTGCCGCGCCAGCTTCTCCGCCACATGCGCGGCGGTGGCCGGGTGACGCGCGAGGTCGCGCAGCACCGCCCGGCCCTGCTCGACTCCCGTATCGTCGTAGGTTTTGCCGATCACGGTCTGCGGGCCGGGCTCGTGCATGCGCTTGATGAAGATGAATTCGCCGCCGTGCACCGGGTCCGACACCTGCTGCAACAGCGTCCAGCCGGTCAACACCTTGGCGAAGCTGGTGACGTCGTCCTGGCTGTAGACCGTGCGCACACCGAGCGTATGCAGCTCAAGGATCTCGCGCGCCAGGTTTTCATTGAGGCCGCGGGTGCGGTTGATGCCGGCGACCGACGTGGGGCCGATCGATTGGGCATTGTCGAGATAGATCAGCATGGCCGGATCGCTCTCGACCGCCAGCAGCATGTCGGCGAATTTTCCCAGCACGTGGGCGCGGATGCGTTCCCGCTCGTAGCCGCCCGGCCGCGCCAGAACTTTTTCCGCCGAGATGCAGAAATGATTCGACCAGAACCACACCAGCCGCTCGACGAAACCGATTTCGGCGTTCACGGCCGCGTCGAGTCGCGCCTGCGCCTCGGCCAGGAAGATCTGCTGCGCCATCGGCGGGGTGGGATCGGGCTTCGGCTCCGCCTCGCTGTTGCCGGCCATGGGAGCTTCCATGCCGGCTTCGGCGAGACGCTGCTTCTCGGCTTCGCGCCGCTGGCGCTCGAGGCGATCCTTCGCGGCGCGCTCGGCATTGAACTCGAAGACGGCGCGCGAGGCCTCGGCCCCGCTCATGAGTGCCGGATTGTAGATCTGGCCGGCGCCGAGCCGCTCGAGGTCGGCCAGCAACGCGCCGCGTGGGTCCGACGCGATGGCGGCGAGCGAGCCGGCACGCGGACCGAAGCCGAAACGATGCAGCGCCAGGGCGGCTTGCGCTTTCGGATCGAGAGCCATGCGATATTCGCTGCGGCGGTTGACCTACGGATCACCACCATGGTCGGCGCGACCCACAGTCGCCGACCGCCATGCCAATACTGCGGCGCCAGCACGCTCCCTGGCGGCGTCGCGCTTGCGGCGCCGAAACGCCTCGATGGCGCCACTATAGGCGATCCGCCGGCGGTTCGCTCACCACTTGTGGAATATGAGAAATGCGCCGGCCGCGATCAGCGTGAAGCCGGCGGCATGGTTCCAGCCCAGCGGTTCCCTCAGGTAGAACACGGAAAAACCGGCAA
>DATFWC010000407.1:0-7123 GCA_035259885.1 Xanthobacteraceae bacterium | reverse complement strand
GCGCCGCCGATACGGACGAACCGGTTCATTAGCCTGCTCATGCCTTCCCTCCCGTTGTGCACCATTGGATGGCGCATTGTTGGTTTGACGCCCCGACTAGCCCCACACCTCCTGTGCCAGCGCGACGATCATTTCAAGCTTTGCCCATTGCTCGTCTTCCGCCAGAATATTGCCTTCCTCGCTCGAGGCGAAGCCGCATTGCGGGCTCAAGGCCAGCTGGTCGATATCGACGAACTTCGCCGCTTGGTCGATACGGCGCTTGATGTCGTCTTGCGCTTCCAGCTTGCCGCTCTTGGACGTCACCAGCCCCAGCACCACCGTCTTGCCCTTGGGCACGAGGCGCAGCGGCTCGAACCCGCCGGCGCGGTCGGTGTCGTACTCCATGAAATAGCCGTGCACGTTGATGGTGTTGAACAGGAGCTCGGCTACCGGCTCGTAGCCGCCGCTCGCCACGAAGGTGGATTGGAAATTTCCGCGGCACAGATGCATCGTGATGGTCATGTCTTCTGGAATGTCGGAGATCGCCATGTTGACCATGCCGGCATAGTGGCGCGGCAGCGTCTCCGGATCCTCGCCGCGGTCCTTGACCAGCTGGCGGAGCTTGGGATCGCACAGGTAGGCGAGATTGACCTCGTCAAGCTGGAGATAGCGGCAGCCGGCATCGGCGAAGGCGCGCACCACCTTGCGGTAGGTCTGACCGAGGTCGGCGTAGAAATCGTCCATCTCCGGATAGATGGCCTCGGGAACGGCATCGCGGCCATAGCGGAAGTGCAGCGACGTGGGCGACGGGATCGTCATCTTCGGCGTGGCCCCGGTATGCGCCTGCACGAAGCGGAAATGATCGAGCATCGGATGGGTGCTGAAACTGCCGAGCTTGCCGATCACGCGCAGCATCATGGGCTTAGGCTGCACGCCCTGGAACTTGATCTTGCGCTCGCCGAGATAGGCCTCCACGCCGGGCAGCGCGCCGAGAAAGTCGTAGTTCCAGAAGGCGCGGCGGAATTCGCCGTCGGTCACGGATTTGAGCCCGATCGCCTCCTGGCGTGCGATCGCCTTGGCGATCTCGTCATCCTCGATCTCTTTCAGCGCGGCGGGCGTGATCCCGCCCGCCTCGCGCGCAGCACGCGCCTGCTTGAGAGCGGGCGGCCGCAACAGGCTGCCGACGTGATCGGCGCGGAAGGGTGGCTTGGTTCTGGTCATGGAGTTGTCCTGGCGAAGAGCCCGTCGTCCCCGCGAAGGCGGGGACCCATGACCACTATCGGAGCGAATTTCGCAGAGTCAGTGGTCATGGGTTCCCGCTTGCGCGGGAACGACTCCGAGTTTCTAGCACGCGCCAAGCCTCACCGCCCCCATACCTCGTCGGCGAGCTCGGCGATCATGGCGAGCTTGGCCCATTGTTCGTCCTCGGCCAGCACGTTGCCTTCCTCGGTGGAGGCGAAGCCGCATTGCGGGCTCAAGGCGAGCTGATCGACATCGACGAAGCGCGTGGCCTCGTCGATGCGGCGCTTGATGTCGTCCTTCTTCTCCAGCTTGCCGCTCTTCGACGTGACCAGCCCGAGCACCACGATTTTCCCGCCTTTGGGGACGTAACGCAGCGGTTCGAAGCCGCCGGCGCGGTCGGTGTCGTATTCGAGGAACCAGCCGTCGATGTCGACCTCGCCCAACAGGTGCTCGGCGACGGACTCGTAACCGCCCGAGGCGATGAAGGTCGAGCGGAAATTGCCGCGGCACGAATGCATGGTGATGGCCATGTCGGCCGGCCGGCCGGCCAGCGCCTGGTTGGTCACGCGCGCGTAGCGCGCCGGCAGCGAGTCCGGATCGTCACCGCGCTCACGCGAATGCTCGCGCTCGCGCGGATCGCACAGCATCGACCACGCCGTATCGTCGAGCTGCAGGTAGCGGCAGCCCGCGTCGTAGAACGCCCGGATCGCCTTGCGATAAGTGGCGGCGAGGTCGTCGAAGAATGCGTCGAGGTCGGGATAGACGTCGCGGCTGATCGCCTGCCGGCCCTGGCGGAAATGCAGCGTCGAGGGTGCCGGGATGGTCATTTTCGGCACCGCCCGCGCGTGCTCCTTGAGGAACCCGAAATGGGCCAGCATGGGGTGGCCGGTAAAATCCAGCTTGTCGACGATGCGCAGGCCCTCGGCCTTGGTCTCGACGCCGGCAAACTTGATCCCGGCACCGGTGGCATAGAGCTCCACGCCAGCGAGCCCCTTGTAGAAATCGAAATGCCACCACGAGCGGCGGAACTCGCCGTCGGTCACGGCCTCGAGGCCGACATCCTCCTGTCGCCTGATGATCTTTTCGATCTCGCGGTCCTCGGTCTGGCGGAGAGCCTCGGCCGTGATCTCGCCCCTGTCGCGTTTGGCCCGCGCCTCCTTGAGCGGCGCGGTGCGCAGCAGGCTGCCGACGTGATCGGCGCGGAACGGCGGCTTGGTGCGTTGCATGGCTTCCCCTTGTCTCTCGGGCTGTAGCCCGGATGGAGCGCAGCGTAATCCGGGATGGGCCGCTCCCGCATTCCGCTTCGCTCCATGCGGGCTACGGCTGCTCTGCTACTTCCCCCACACTTCCTCGGCGAGCTCGACGATCTCGCGCATCTTCGCCCATTGCTGGTCTTCGGTGAGGATGTTGCCTTCCTCGGTGCTGGCGAAGCCGCATTGCGGACTCAGGGCAAACTGCTCCAGCGCGGCGAATTTCGCCGCCTCGTCGATGCGCCGCTTGACGTCGTCGGTCTTCTCCAGCGCTCCGGATTTCGACGTGATCAGGCCGAGCACCACGACCTTGTTGCCCTTGGGCAGGAAGCGCAGCGGCTCGAAGCCGCCCGCCCGCTCCGTATCGTATTCGAGGAAGTAGCCGTCGTAGTTCACGTCGCCCAGGAGCAGCTCGGCGATCGGCTCGTAGCCGCCCTCGGAGATCCAGGTGGAGCGGAAATTTCCGCGGCACACATGGGTGGTGATCACCATATCGGCCGGCTTGCCCTCGAGCGCCTGGTTGATCACGCGCGCGTAATCCTTCGCCACCGTGTCGACGTTCATGCCGCGCTCCTTGGCTTTGCGCAGCTCCTCCTGGGAGCACAGATAGGCCCACGCGGTGTCGTCGAACTGCAGGTAGCGACAGCCGGCGTCGTAGAACGCCTTCACGGCCTGACGGTAGGTCCTGCCCAGATCGTCGAAGATGGCGTCGTTGCCGCCGTAGAGCTTCTTGTCAACCGCGTCGCGCTCGAGGCGGAAGTGCAGCACGCTCGGGCTGGGAATGGTCATCTTGGGCGTGACGCGCGTGTTCGCCTTCAGGAACTTGAAATGGTCGAGCATCGGATGATTGGAGAATCCGAGCTTGCCGACGACGCGAATGCTCAGCGGCTTGGTCTGGACGCCGCGGAACTGGATGCCGTGGTCGAGCTCGTAGATCTCGACCCCGTCGAGCATGCCGAAGAAGTCGAAATGCCACCACGAGCGACGGAACTCGCCGTCGGTCGCAAGCTGCAGGCCGACCTCTTCCTGCTTGCGGATGACGTCACGGATCTCGCGATCCTCGATCTCCTTGAGCTGCGCGTCGGTGATCTCGTGTTTCTCGTGCTTCGCCCGCGCCTCGTGGATCGCCTGCGGGCGGAGAAAGCTGCCGACGTGATCGGCGCGGAACGGCGGCTTGGTTCTTTTCATCGGCTCGATCCCTGGTTGATCGGCGTTCGGCGACGCCGCGCATGAGGAATGGGTCGGCTGCAACGAAGCGCAGGAACGAGAAGGTCGTCAACCCCAAAACGCCGCAACCGCTCCGCCGCGAGCCCACAGGGCGACGACCGGCACCCGCTGCCGCCGGCGGAGGGCGCCGAAGCTTTGGCGAAGGCGGGTGGGAAGCGGCCCATCGCCGCCGGATACGGCGATCAATGGCGCTTGGCGCCGCGTCCGGCCCCCTGGGTGGCGGTGACGCCGAGATAATGCTCGAGGGTGGCGCGATCGCTCTTGAGCGACGCGCTGTCGGCCTCGTGCACCACCATGCCGCGCTCGAGAATGACGGCGCGGTCGGTGACGCCGAGAATTTTTTGCGCGTTCTGCTCGACCACAATGGCGGACGTGCCCTCCTCGCGAATGATGCGCTGGAGCGCAACCAGCAACTCCTCCACGAGAATGGGGGCCAAGCCTTCCAGCGGCTCGTCGAGGAGCAGGATGCGGGGATTGAGAATGAGCGCGCGGCCGACGGCCAGCATCTGCTGCTCGCCGCCCGAAAGCTGGTTGCCGAGATTGCGCTGGCGCTCGCGCAGGCGCGGGAACATGTCGTAGATCCGCTCCGAGGTCCACTGACCGGGACGCGCGATGGCGGTCAGGTTCTCATGGACGGTGAGCGACTTGAAGATGTTGCGCTCCTGCGGCACCCAGCCGACGCCGGCATGCGCCCGCTGGTCGGGGCGCAAGCGCTCGATGTTTTTTCCGTCGAGCGCGATGGCGCCGCCCAGGTAGCGCGTCACGCCGACGATGGAGTTGACCAGGGTGGTCTTGCCCATGCCATTGCGGCCGAGCAGGGCGATCGACTGGCCTTCGGGAATGCGCAGCGAGATGTCCGACAGCACGATGGCCTCGCCATAGCCGGCGCTCAGACGCTCGATCCGCAGCAGGTCAGGCATCGAGCGACTCACCGAGATAGACCGCCTTGACGCGCGGGTCGCGCGCCACGTCGTCGGGATCGCCCTCGACGAACAGGGCGCCATTGACCATCACGGAAATGCGGTCGGCGAAGCTGAACACGATGTCCATGTCGTGCTCGATCAGCAGCACGGTCACATCCTTGGGCAGCGCCTCGATGGTGGCGAGGATTTCGTGGCGTTCGGCATCGGGCACGCCGGCGGCCGGCTCGTCGAGCAGGAGCACGCGCGGGCGGCAGGCGATGGCGAGTGCGATCTCCAGGAGGCGCTGCTTGCCGTAGGGCAGGATCGCGGTGCGGTCGTACATCACGTCGGCGAGGTGGAACTGCTCGATGAGGCTCACGACGTCGTCGAGAATCTCGGACTTGCTGCCGATCACGCGCCACCACTGGCGTCCGGTTCCCATGCGCTCCGATACGGCCAGCCCGATCGTCTCGATCGGGGTCAGGTCGCCGAACAGCTGGTTGATCTGGAACGTGCGGGCGACGCCGCGGCGCACGCGCTCGTGCGGCTCGACGCCGGTGATGTCATTGCCGTCGAGCAGGATCTGGCCGGAGGTCGGGCGCAGCATGCCGGTGAGGAGATTGATCACCGTGGTCTTGCCCGCCCCATTGGGGCCGATCAGCGCGTGGCGGGCACCCTTTTCCACGCGCAGCGAAATGTCGCTGGCGGCTGTGATGCCGCCGAACCGCTTCACCAGTCCGACCGTTTCGAGCACCGGCGCCATCGGCTATGGCCCTTCCGCCGGTGAAGGCCGCGTGGCTTCCACCGGGCGGCCGGCACGCGGCCCGATGCGCGCGAGCAATGTGCGCAGCGGCGCCGACCAGCTGGCCATGCGCTCGCGGCCGACCAGCACGAGGATGACGAGCACCAGCCCGATCCAGAACTGCCAGTACTGCGGCGTGAGGTTGGCGAGATAATCCTGCATCAGCTTGAACAGAACCGAGCCGACGATGCCGCCGTAGAGATAGCCGATGCCGCCGATGGTGAGCGCCAGCAGGACATCGGCCGAGCGCTCGAATGAGAACACGTCGAGCGAGCAGAACTGGGTGGTCTGCGTCAGCAGCGCGCCGGCGAGCCCGGCGTACCCGGCCGACACCGTGTAGATCGCCACCAGGCGGCCGTTCACCGAAATGCCAACGGCGGAGGCGCGCAGCGGATTGCCTCTGACCGAGAGCAGCGACAGGCCGAACGGCGAGTTGACGATGCGGCGCGCCAGCAGGAACAGCAGAAACAGCACGATGAGGCAATACACATAGGCCACGTGGCCGGCGATATCGAAGGCGAACATGCCGAGGATCGGGCTCATCGTGATGCCCTGCAGCCCGTCGGCGCCGCCGGTCAGCCAGTCCATCTGGTTGGCGATCTCGCGCAGGACCAGCGACACGCCGAGCGTCACCATCAGCCGGGTGAGGTCGGAGCCGCGCAGCACCAGAAAGCTGGTGACGAAGCCGAGAATGAGCGCCGCGAGGCCGGAGACGAGCAGCGCCAGCACCGGCTCGGCGATGATGTTGTGCTTGGCCAGCAGGCCGGCCACATAGCCGCCGAAGCCGAAAAAGGCGGCGTGGCCGAGCGAGATGATGCCCGAATAGCCGAGGATCAGATCGAGCGACAGCGCGAACAGCGCCAGGATCGCAATCTCGGTGAGGATGAGATGCTTGTTGGGCAGGAAGAAGACGGACGCGAGCGCGAGCGCCCAGAACGCGATTTCCAGCGGATGCCAGCTTGCGCGGTGGGCGAGATAGCGGCTGATGCCTTCGGTAAGCGGTTGCGCCATGACGTCACCGCGCCGTGCTGCGGGCGAACAGGCCCTGCGGCCGCCAGATCAGTACCACGATCATGATCGTGTAGATGACGAAGGCGCCGAACTTCGGGACGTAATATTTTCCCGCCACGTCGCCGATGCCGAGCAGGAGCGAGGCGAGGAACGGACCGGTGATGCTGGAAGTGCCGCCGACCGTCACCACGATCAGGAAGTAGATCATGAATTTCAGCGGGAACGTGGGGTCGAGGCCGAGAATTTCCGCCCCGAGGGCGCCGCCCAATCCTGCCAGGCCGGAGCCGACGGCAAAGGTGACGGCGAACACGCCTTTCACATGAATGCCGAGGCCGCTGGCGACGCGGGGATCGTCGACCGAAGCCCGCAAGCGGCTGCCGAAGCGGGTCCCCGCCAGGATGAACTGCAGCGCGATCGTCAGCAGCCCGCAGATGACGATGATGAGCAGGCGGTACTTTCCGACATTGAGGCCGAGCAGGTTGATCTGGCCCTGCAGCATGCTGGGCAACTGGATGTATTGCTGCTGCGACCCCATGACGTAATCGACCGCCGCCACCGACATGAACACGAGGCCGATGGTGAACAGCACCTGGTCGAGATGCGGCTTGGCATAGACGTGAACGTAGAGGGTGCGCTCGAACAGCGCCCCAATGGCGGCCGTTGCCACGAAGGCCATCGGCAGGGCGGCGAAAAATGGAATGCCGTTGCGG
>DATFWC010000406.1:0-3584 GCA_035259885.1 Xanthobacteraceae bacterium | reverse complement strand
CCGGCCGTGACCATCCGCGTGTGCGACAGCCTGAGCTGCGCCATGGTGGGCGCCGAGCGCCTGCTCGACGAACTGCCGCTGCGGTTCGGCCAGAACGTGCGGGTCATACGCGCGCCGTGCATGGGCGCCTGCCACCAGGCGCCGGTCTGCGCCATCGGCCACGTGCAGGTGCCGCATGCCGGCGCCGGCGCCATCGGCGCCGCGCTGGCGCACGGGACGCATGCGCACGCCGCCGTTCCCGGCCGCGACCTCGCGACCTACCGCCTGGAAAAGGGCTACGCCCTGCTGGGCGACTGCCTCAGCGGCAAACGCACGCGCGACGAAATCATCAAGGCAGTGAGCGACGCCAATCTGCGCGGGCTCGGCGGTGCCGGCTTCCCCACCGGCCGCAAATGGAGCCTGGTGCGAGGCGAGCCGGCGCCGCGCCTCATGGCGGTCAATGGCGACGAGGGCGAGCCAGGCACGTTCAAGGACCGGCACTATCTCGCGCTGGATCCGCACCGCTTCGTCGAGGGGATGCTGATCGCCGCCTGGGTGGTCGAGGCGCGCGACATCTATCTCTACATCCGCGACGAGTATCCCGAGATCCGGCTGATGCTCGCCGACGAGCTTGCCAAGGTGAAGGATGCGGGCCTGAGCCCGCACGCCACGATTCACCTGCGCCGCGGCGCCGGCGCCTACATCTGCGGTGAAGAATCCGCGATGATCGAATCGATCGAGGGCAAGCGCGGCCTGCCGCGCCACCGCCCGCCCTATGTGGCGCAGGTCGGCCTGTTCGGACGCCCGACGCTCGAGCAGAACGTCGAGACTCTGTACTGGGTGCGCGACATCGTCGAGAAGGGCGCTGACTGGTTTGCGTCCCAGGGCCGCCACGAGCGCAAGGGCCTGCGCAGCTTCTCGGTCTCCGGCCGGGTCAAGGATCCGGGCGTCAAGCTGGCGCCCGCCGGCGTCACGGCGCGCGAGCTGATCGAGGAATTCTGCGGTGGCATGCAGGAGGGCCACACGTTCAAGGCCTATCTGCCGGGCGGCGCCTCCGGCGGGATACTTCCGGCCAGCATGGCCGACATCCCGCTCGACTTCGGCACGCTGGAACCGCACGGCTGCTTCGTCGGGTCGCATGCGGTTGTCGTTCTGTCCGACAAGGATGATATGAAGGCAGTGGCGCTCAACCTCATGCGCTTCTTCGAGGACGAGAGCTGCGGCCAGTGCACGCCGTGCCGTGTCGGCACCGAGAAGGCCGTCAAGCTGATGTCCGAGGCGCCATGGGACGAGGCGCTGCTGAACGAGCTGTCCGCCGCCATGCGCGACGCCTCGATCTGCGGTCTCGGCCAGGCGGCGCCTAATCCGCTGGCGTCAGTGCTAAAATATTTCCGCGATGATCTCGCCAAGCCGCTCGGCGCGTGGTGAGAGGGATTGAGCCGATGAGCACGAACGGAAAAGGCGATACGGACCGCACGGGCGGGCCGAACATGATCAAGTTCATTCTCGACGGCCAGGAGGTGGAGGCGCCGGAGGG
Organism: Xanthobacteraceae bacterium; assembly: GCA_035259885.1. GTDB lineage: Bacteria > Pseudomonadota > Alphaproteobacteria > Rhizobiales > Xanthobacteraceae > DATFWC01. The sequence goes on along the minus strand of DATFWC010000406.1, from coordinate 2,068 downwards.
CGAAACCATCTTCCGTACCGCCCGCCGCTACGGCATCAAGCTGCCGCACCTGTGCTACTCGCCCAAGCCCGGCTACCGGCCGGACGGCAATTGCCGCGTCTGCATGGTGGAGATCGAGGGCGAGCGCGTGCTCGCCGCGAGCTGCATTCGCAACCCGACGCCGGGCATGAAGGTGAAGACCCAGACCGACCGCGCCAAGACGGCGCGCCGCATGGTGGTCGAACTGCTCATGGCCGACCAGCCGGCGCAGGACATGGCGCACGACCCGGAGTCGGAGTTCTGGAAGACGGCGGCACGGCAGAACGTCGAAACCAGCCGTTTCCCGCGCCGGGCCGCGCCGGTGCCCGACCGCAGCCATCCCGCCATGGCGGTCAACCTTGACGCCTGCATCCACTGCAACCTGTGCGTCCGCGCCTGCCGCGAGGTGCAGGTCAACGATGTCATCGGCATGGCCGGCCGCGGGTTCACCGAAAAGATCGTGTTCGACTTCGACGATCCCATGGGAGCCTCGACCTGCGTCGCCTGCGGGGAGTGCGTGCAAGCCTGCCCGACCGGCGCGCTGATGCCGTCATCGCTGGTGGACGAGCGCAACGTGCGCACCGAGTTTCCCGATCGCTCGGTCGACAGCGTGTGCCCCTATTGCGGCGTCGGGTGCCAGCTCACCTACCACATCAAGAACGACAAGCTGCTCTACGTCACCGGCAAGAACGGGCCGGCCAACGAGAACCGGCTTTGCGTCAAGGGCCGGTTCGGCTTCGACTACGTGCACCATGCGCACCGGCTCATGCAGCCGCTGATCCGCAAGGAGGGCGTCGAGAAGCGCGCCGACGACGTGGTCGATCCCGCCAATCCGTGGACGCACTTCCGCACCGCCACCTGGGAGGAGGCGCTCGACCGCGCCGCTTCCGGCCTCAAACGCATCCGTGATGCGCACGGGCCGAAGGCGCTGGCCGGCTTCGGCTCGGCCAAGGGCTCCAACGAGGAGGCCTACCTGTTCCAGAAACTGGTGCGCACCGGTTTCGGCACCAACAACGTCGATCACTGCACCCGGCTGTGCCATGCCTCGTCGGTGGCCGCCCTGATGGAGGGTGTCGGCTCGGGCGCCGTGTCGGCCACCTTCAACGAGTGCAGGAACTCGGAAGTGATCGTGGTGATCGGCGCCAACCCGACCGAGAACCATCCAGTCGCCGCCACCTTCTTCAAGCAGGCCGCCAAGCGCGGCGTCCAGCTCATCGTCATGGATCCGCGCGGGCAGGCGCTCAAGCGCCATGCCACCCACATGCTGCAGTTCAAGAACGGCACCGACGTGGCGATGCTCAACGGCATCCTCAATACCATCGTCACGGAGAAGCTCTACGACGAGCAGTACATTCAGAGCTACGTCGAGGGGTTTGCACCGTTCGCCGAGAGCATCAGGGACTTCACGCCCGAGGAGATGGCGCCGATCTGCGGCATCGATGCTGACGTCCTGCGCACGGTGGCGCGCAAGTTCGCGCGCGCCAAGTCGGCCATCATCTTCTGGGGCATGGGCGTCTCCCAGCACACCCACGGCACCGACAACGCGCGCTGCCTGATCGCACTGTCGCTGATCACCGGCCAGATCGGCCGGCCCGGCACCGGCCTGCATCCGCTACGCGGCCAGAACAACGTGCAGGGCGCTTCCGACGCCGGGCTCATCCCGATGTTCTTCCCCGACTACAAGTCGGTGGAGGCGCCTGACATCCGCGCCAAGTACGAGGCCGCGTGGGGCACCAAGCTCGATCCCAAGAAGGGACTGACGGTGGTCGAGATCATGGACGCCGTCCATGCGGACGTGATCAAGGGCATGTACATCATGGGTGAAAACCCGGCGATGTCGGACCCCGACCTCAACCACGCACGCGAGGCGCTGGCGCATCTCGAGCACCTGGTGGTGCAGGACCTCTTCCTCACCGAGACGGCGGCCTATGCCGACGTGGTGCTGCCGGCATCCGCCTGGCCCGAAAAGGACGGCACGGTCACGAACACCAATCGCCAGGTGCAGATGGGGCGCCAGGCGCTGCCGCTGCCGGGCGAGGCGCGGCAGGAC
>DATFWC010000405.1:0-7945 GCA_035259885.1 Xanthobacteraceae bacterium | reverse complement strand
CCGCCTTCGGTGTGCAGGCCGCCCCAATAGACCAGGTCGGCGCCCGACGCCTTGATCTTGGAGACGAGGGCGGAAAAATCCTTCTCGCCGAGATTGACGCCCTCGTACAGCACCTCCTTCATGCCGCCGGCGTTCATCTTCTTCTTGGTCTCGTCCGCGAGACCCTGGCCATACGTGGTCTTGTCGTGCACCACGGCGACCTTCTTGCCCTTGAAGTGCTTCAGGATGTAGTCGCCGGCCACCCCGCCCTGCTGGTCGTCACGCCCGCAGGTGCGGAAGATGTTCCACATGCCGCGCTCGGTGATCTTCGGGTTGGTGGCGGACGGCGTGATCTGGAGGATGCCGTTTTCCTGGTAGACCTCCGAGGCCGGCATGGTCACGCCGGAGTTGAAAGGCCCCATCACGAACTTGATCCCTTCGGCCGCGAACTTGTTGGCGATCGACACGCCCTGCTTGGGGTCGGACACATCGTCCCCGTATGTGGGAACGATCTTCTGCCCAAGGATGCCGCCGGTCGCATTGACGTCCTCGATCGCCTGATCGACGCCGTTCTTGATCTGCGCGCCGAAGGCCGCATTCGGGCCGGTGAAGGGCCCGGTGACGCCGAACTTGACCTGCGCCTGGGCGGTGCCGGCCATGGCCAGGCCGGTGCCGAGGGCGAGGCCGAGCGCAATCAGTTTTTTCATCGATGTCCCCTTGCGTGTTGTAGCTTTCCGCCGCGCCGCCGCCGGCGCAGCTTCCCGGCGATTGAAGCGCCAGTTCGGCCAAAAGTCATCCGGATTTCGCGCCGTCCGAGCGGCTTGCGGCGGCACGCCGCGCCCACGACAACAGGCCGGTGCGCTCGTTGAGAAACCCATACTGGGTGGCCATCTGGCCAGCGCGGGTCACCCGAAACCCGAAGAAGCCAAAAAACAGGCAGACCGCGGCGTCGACCACGTAATAATGCAGCGACAGCAGCGTGCCGTCGAACAGGGCAAAGTGGATGAAGCGGACGGCGCCGGCAAGGATCAGCATATAGGCCACGATCTGCCACCACGGCCGCCAGGTGGCCGCGATGGCGCGTCCGGACGCCCACGCGGCGCCGCCGCCCATCGCCAGCGTGACGAGGACGAACACGCCAAACGAATCTTCCTCATAGAGCAAGTGGGGAATCGACCAGTCCATGGGCCTTCCGCAAACGGGTGTCGCCCGATGGGTACCGTTTTGCCGCGGAAAATGCGACCGGGTGATAACTGCCGCGGCGATGACGGCGAAGGGGTCCGAGTGGGCCGTGAGCCGATGTCCAGATGACCCTTCGCGGGCGTGGTGACGAAGTATAGCGTTGGAATTCGTGGTGCTCCCTTTCGGTGAAGCGAGCAATATGGCTAGGCTCCATGTGTTCGGATCAACATCGATGCGAAGCCTCGCCAAGTTAGCAACCGCCGGTCTCGCTCTGCTCAATGTTTCAGTAGCACTCGCCGAGGACCCAGACAGGGACCTGGCGGCGCGCATCGAATTGCGCTCATTTCAGTCTCTCACGTTGACGGATCAGCAGTTCTTGACGGGCGACAAGAACGGCTTACCGGTCACGATCACAGGCGAACTGCGCCTGCCGCAAGGGACCACTGGGCGGGTCCCGGCGGTCATTATCCTGCACGGAGCCGGGGGGTTGGTCGCCAGCAATGAGCTGTGGTCCCGCATCTTGAATGCGATGGGGGTTGCTACGTTCGCAATCGACAGCCACTCAGGACGAAACTTGGACAACATTTCAGCGAATCAGGGATCGTTGGGCTTCTTCGCGTACACGCTCGATGCCTACCGCGCCCAGGAGCTGCTCGCCGCCCATTCCCGGATCGATCCCGGCCGGATCGCATTGATGGGCACGTCCCGCGGTGGACGAGGTGCTCTCTACGCCAGCCTCAGGCGGTTTCGCGACACATGGGCGTCAGGGAGGGACTTCGCGGCCTACATCCCGCTCTACGCGGCTTGTGAAAGCCCGTCCGTGATCGGGGAGGAAGACGTCAGCAGCCGGCCGATCCGGCAGTTTCACGGCGGGTCTGACGACGTGGTGAGCATCGCGCCCTGCAGGAGGTTTTATGAACGGCTGCGAGCCAACGGCAGGGACGCCCAACTGACCGAATTCCCCAATGTGTGGCACCTGTTTGATAACCCGGCAGTACCTCCCGGACCATTGGCCGTTAAAATTCAGACATTGGGCTCATGCCACGTCAGGGAAGAAAAGCTTGGCGTGCTCGTCAACACGGTCACGAGACGGCCCTTCACTTGGGACGATTCGTGCGTCGAGAATAACACCCACGTTGGATACGATGAGGTGGCGATGCGCGCCACACACGCGGCGGTAAAAGACTTGCTTCGGACCGTATTTGATTTGAAGTGACGTCCCGACCTTCATTCTCAAATGCTCGCGCCATGGTCGGTCCTCTGAGAGCCGCGCAATGAGTCAACGCCTCAGTGCCGGCCGCCCTCCAGGTAGGCGGCCTTGATTTCCGGGCGTTCAAGCAGCTCGCGGCCGGTGCCTGTCAGCGTGATGACGCCGTTGACCATGACGTAGCCGCGGTGCGCCAGCTTGAGCGCGTGAAAGGCATTCTGCTCGACCAGGAACACGGTGAGCTTCTCGCGCGCGTTGAGGCTGCGGATGGCGTCAAAAATCTGCCGTGCGATCATCGGCGCAAGGCCGAGCGAGGGCTCGTCGAGCAGCAGCAGGCGCGGCCGGCCCATGAGGGCCCGGGCGATCGCCAGCATCTGCTGCTCGCCGCCCGACAGCGTGCCGCCGCGCTGGGCGAGGCGCTCCTGGAGCCGTGGGAACAGCGCCAACACGCGCGCAAGATCGTCGGCGAAATGGGCCGCGCCGGTCACGGTGGCTCCCATCTGCAGGTTTTCCAGCACCGTCATGCGCGGGAAGATGCGGCGGCCTTCCGGCGCCTGGGCGATGCGCAGATGGGCGATCTCGTGCGTCGGCAGCCGGCTGATGTCGCGCCCGTCGAACAGGATGCGGCCCTCGCGCACGCGCGGATTGCCGAAGATGGTCATCATCAGGGTCGACTTGCCCGCGCCATTGGCGCCGATCAACGTCACGATCTCGCCCTCGTGCACGTCGAGGTCGACGCCGTGCAGCGCCATGATGCGGCCATAGCAGGCCGTGACGCCTCGGATGGAGAGCAGCGCCTCGCTCACAGCCCCACCTCGGCTTCGGCCTGAGCCACCTCTTCGTCCTCGACGCCCAGGTAGGCAGCGATCACGCTGGCGTCGTTGCGCACCTGGTCGGGCGTGCCGTCGGAGATTTTCGTGCCGTAGTCGAGCACGATCACGTGGTCGGAGATTTCCATGACCACCGTCATGTCGTGCTCGATCAGCAGGATCGAGGTGGCGTGGTCCTGGCGGATCGACAGCAGCAGTTCGTTGAGCTCGCTGCTTTCCCGCGGGTTGAGGCCGGCGGCCGGCTCGTCGAGGCACAGGAGCACCGGGTCGGTGCACATGGCGCGCACGATTTCCAGCCGCCGCTGCGCGCCGTAGGGGAGCTCGCCGGCCGGATCGTCGGCGCGCGCCGTGAGGCCCACCTTGTCCAGCCACATGCGCGCCTTCTCGACCGCGGCCTTTTCAGCGCGGCCATAGGCGCCCGGCCAGAGCACGCCGAGAAACGTGAAACCGGAAGCGACCATCAGCGGGTTGTGCTGCGCCACCAGCAGATTCTCGAACACGCTCATGCCGGGGAACAGGCGGATGTTCTGGAACGTGCGCGCCACCTTGGCCTGCTTGGTGATCAGGTAGTCGGGCAGGCGCTCGAGCAGGAACAGCGCGCCCTCCGGCCGCCGCACGCTGCGGTCGCCGCGATCGGTCAGCGCCTCCAGCTCGTCCCACACGGCGCGGTCGCCGTGATGCAGCGCGAGGCGGCCCTCGGTCGGCTGGTAGAAGCCGGTGATGCAATTGAACACGGTGGTCTTGCCGGCGCCGTTCGGCCCGATCAGCGCCGTGATCTCGCCGCGCGCGGCGGTGAACGACAGGTCGCGCACGGCGATGAGGCCGCCGAAGCGCATGGTCAGGTGCTCGACCTGGAGCACCGCGTCGGCCGCGCCTATCATCCTCGCCCTTCCTTGACGAGATCGACCGAGATGGTGCGCCGCGTCTCGAACACCGCCGACGGCTCGCGCGTGGCGATCAGGCCGCGCGGCTTCCAGATCATGATCAGAACCATGGCGAGGCCGAACAGCAGCATGCGGTACTGCGTGGGGTCGAAATCGCTGCCGAAGATCTCCTTGAGGAACTCCAGCTCGCGCAGGATCTCGGTGCCGCCGATCATGGCGACGGCCGCGATGGCGACGCCGATCTGGCTGCCCATGCCGCCCAGCACGACGATCGAGAGGATGGTCGCCGATTCAAGGAAGGTGAACGATTCCGGCGAGATGAAGCCCTGGCGGGCGGCGAAGAACGAGCCGGCGAAGCCGGCGAACATGCCGCCCATGGCGAAGGCCGTGAGCTTGGTGTTGGTGGTGTTGATGCCGAGCGCGCGGCAGGCGATCTCGTCCTCGCGCAACGCCTCCCAGGCACGCCCGACCGGCAGCCGGCGCAGCCGCATCGTCACGTAGGCAGTGAGCATGGCCAGGCCGAGGATCACGTAATAAAGGAAGATGGTGCGGTGGACCGGGCTGAACTCGAGCCCGAAGGTGGCGGCAAAGCCTTCGTCCGAAGCGTTGAACGGGATGCCGAGAAAGGTCGGCCGCGGGATGCCGCTGATGCCGGCGTAGCCGTTGGTGACCGGTACCCAGTTGATGAGGATCAGGCGGATGATCTCGCCGAAGGCGAGCGTCACGATGGCGAGATAGTCGCCGCGCAGGCGCAGCACCGGGAAGCCGAGCAGGATGCCCCAGAACGCCGCCAGCGTGCCGGCGAGGGGCAGCAGCAGCCAGAATGAGAACCCGAAGGCTTTCGCCAGGAGGGCATACGAATAGGCGCCGACCGCGTAGAAGGCCACGTAGCCAAGGTCGAGCAGGCCGGCGAGGCCGACCACGATGTTGAGCCCCCAGCCGAGCATCACGTAGATGAGAATCTGGATGCCGAAATTGTCGATCCACTTCACGGCGCCGCCGAGGCCGGCGAACAGGATGGCGAGGATCGGGTAGGCGATGACGAATCCGAGCGCGAACGGCGTGAACCAGCGGCCGAAGGCGCTGGTGAATGCGGCCACGCGCGGGCTCGGCGGCTGGCCGGCGCGTCGGGCACGCCACGGCGCCAGCACGAGGCTGTAGAGCAGCCGGCCGCCCGCCACGATCGCGACGAACCAGGCGAGGAGCGGCCAGCGCGTGTCGAGCTCGAGCTCGTTGCGCATGTTGGTGACGGTCTGGAACCCGATCAGTGGCAGGAACAGGCCGAAAGCCAGGAGCCCGGCCAGCGCGGCGTCCTTGATGGCGCGAACGATGTCGACGTGCGGTTTCGACTCTGGCGGCTGGGCAGCCATGTTTGGGATCACCGCATCGCGCCGTCAGACCTTTTCGACTTCTGGCCGGCCCAGAATGCCCTGCGGCAGGAAGATCAACGTGATGGCCAGGATGGAGAAGGCGGCGACGTCCTTGTAGTCGATGGAGAAATAGGCGGACCACAACGTCTCGATCAGCCCGATCAGCAGGCCGCCGAGCACGGCGCCGGGCAGCGAACCGATGCCGCCGAGCACCGCCGCCGTGAACGCCTTCACGCCGGGAACGAAGCCGTCGGCGAAGTTCACCACGCCGTAGTGCATCAGATACATGGCGCCCGCCACCGCCGCGAGCGCGGCGCCGATGACGAAGGTGATCGAGATGGTCCGGTTGACGTCGATGCCGACCAGCGCCGCCATCTTCTGGTCCTGCTCGCAGGCGCGCTGCGCCCGGCCGAGCGAGGTGCGGGTCACCAGATACCAGAAGGCGACCAGCAGGACGGCGGTGATCAGCCAGATGATCAGCTGCTTGTAGCTCAGCGTGACCGGGTAGGTGGCGCTGTCGATCAGCACGAAGTCGCCCTGCACCAGCGGCGGGATCGACTTGTTGCGCGGCCCTTGCGTGACCTGGACGAAATTCACCAGGAAGATCGACATGCCGATCGCCGAGATCAGCGGCGCCAGGCGGAACGATCCGCGCAGCGGCCGGTAGGCGAGACGCTCGATCGTCCAGTTGACCAGCGAGGTCAGCACCATGCCGACGATGAGCACGATCAGCAGCGCCAGGAAAACCGAGCTGATGCCGAGCCAGGCCGTGACAATCAGGAACGTGATGAGGGCGATGAAGCTCGACACCATGAACACGTCGCCATGGGCGAAGTTCACCATGCCGATGATGCCGAACACCATCGTGTAGCCGATGGCGATGAGGCCGTAGATCGAGCCCAGCGTGATGCCGTTGATGACCTGCTGGACGAAGACCTCCATCGGCGTCCTCCTGAGTTCGGCGCGGCCGACGACTCCACGATGTTGGATTTCTTACAGGGGCTCCGGCCGCGCGGCAACGGCGCGGAACTCCCCTGCGACTGCAGAAAACCGGAACAAAACCCAAGGTTGGACATTGAATCGAATAGGATTTTCCCACAATCCAGGAGGTTCGTCATGGCCCCCAATCCTGTGAGTACGGCCAATGTGGCCGGGCATCCGCTACATCCGATGTTGGTCCTGTTCCCGGTCGCCTTCCTGGTCGGCGCGCTCGCCTCCGACCTGGCGTTCTGGGGTACCGGCAACGACTTCTGGGCGCAGGCCTCGATGTGGCTGATCGGCGCCGGCGTCGTCATGGCCGCCATCGCGGCCATCGCCGGCCTCACCGACTTCCTCGGTGACGCGCGCATCCGGGCGCTGCCCGATGCCTGGGAGCACTTCCTCGGCAACGGTGCCGCCGTGGTGCTGGCGGTGATCAACTTCGCCCTGCGCTACAGCCAGGGCGCCGGCCCGGCCATCAAGCCCTGGGGCCTGGTTCTGTCGCTGGTGGTGACCGGCCTCCTGCTGTTCACCGGCTGGAAGGGCGGCGAGATGGTGTTCCGCCATCGTGTGGCCGTGTTCGACGCGCCGGAACAGATGTCCGGCAGGGCCGATGCGCGGCGCCAGGACAGCCGGGACACGCGGCGCAGCGCCGCCTAGATCGCCGACAGTCGAAGGCAAGAAAGTAACCGTGGACCCGGGCGAATACCTTCGCCCGGGCCCGTGGCTTTCATGCCGCCGGGCCAAGTCCTATATGCTGGTTTCACGCAGGCCAGCATGGACCCGACCGTCGAAATCACCCTCCGTATCGCGGCCGCCGCGGCGGTGTTCGCCGCCATGGCGGCGTGGGAGTTCCTGGCGCCGCGGCGCGGGCTGTCGATCGGGCGCCAACGCCGCTGGCCGAGCAACATCGGCATCCTCGTCGTCGATGCACTGGCGGTGCGGCTCATCATCCCGACGGCGGCGGTGGGCGCCGCCCTGCTGGCGTCCGAGCGCGGATGGGGCCTGTTCAATATCCTGGGCCTGCCGGGGTGGCTGGCCGGCGTGCTCGGCTTCGTCCTGCTCGACCTCGTCATCTATGGCCAGCACGTGGTGTTCCATCACGTGCCGGCGCTGTGGCGGCTGCACCGCATGCATCACGCCGACCTCGACATCGACGTCACCACCGGCGTGCGCTTCCATCCGATCGAGATTCTGCTGTCCTTGCTGATCAAGATCGCGGCCGTGCTGGTGTTGGGCATTCCGGCCGCGGCGGTGGTCGTGTTCGAGGTGGTGCTCAACGCGACCTCCATGTTCAACCATTCCAACGTCACCATGCCGCCACGGTTCGACCGCGTGATCCGCTGGTTCGTGGTGACGCCGGACATGCATCGTGTGCACCACTCGATCGAGCGGCGCGAGACCGACAGCAATTTCGGGTTCAATCTGCCCTGGTGGGACCGCCTGTTCGGCACCTACCGGCCGCAGCCCGAGGCCGGCCATGACGGCATGACCATCGGCATTCCGCTGTTCCGC
>DATFWC010000404.1:0-22829 GCA_035259885.1 Xanthobacteraceae bacterium | reverse complement strand
ACGGTGGGTTGCGCGCAGCTAGACGCAGCCATGCCGCTCGTGCAGATGTGCGCGGCGGCGTCGACAACAGGAGGACTCATGACCGAAGCGTCGGATGCCGATGCCGAAGCAGCAGAGGCCGATGAGCAACTCCCCTCGCATCTGGTCGTCATGCCGGGAGACGGCATCGGTCCGGAGATCACGGCGGCGACGCTCACGGTTCTGCGCGAGGCCAACCGGGTGCTGGCGCTCGGCTTGAACTTCACCGAGGTGCCGATCGGCCTTGCCGCGCTGAAGACGCATGGTTCGACCCTGCCGGATGCCTCGTTCGCGGCGGCGTGCGACGCCGACGGCGTGATTCTCGGGCCGGTGTCGCACAACGAATATCCGCCGGCTGCCGAGGGCGGCCTCAATCCGTCCGGCGAGATGCGCCGGCGCCTCGACCTGTTCGCCAATATCCGCCCGGCGCGCTCGCGTCCCGGCCTCCCCCCGCGTTGCGGCAGCCCGGTCGACCTCGTCATCGTACGCGAGAACACCGAAGGCTTTTATGCCGACCGCTCGATGCATCTCGGCCCGGGCGAGCTCATGCCGACGCCTGACCTGGCGCTCTCACTGCGCAAGATCACGCGCGCGGGCTCCACGCGGATTGCCGAGGCCGCTTTCCGTCTCGCATTGCGCCGGCGCAAGCAGGTGACGGCAGTGCATAAGGCCAACGTGCTGCGCGTCAGCGAGGGCCTGTTCCTCGAATGCGTCCGCACCGTCGCCAAGCAATACCCGAACGTCGCCTACGAGGAGCGGATCATCGACGCCATGGCGGCGCTGCTGGTGCGCGACGCCAGCGTGTTCGACGTGGTCGTCACCACGAACATGTTCGGCGACATTCTTTCGGACGAGGCGTCCGAGATCGCCGGCAGCCTCGGCTTGGCGGCATCGCTCAATGCCGGTGCCGACCACGCGGTGGCGCAGGCCCAGCACGGCTCGGCCCCCGACATCGCCGGCCAGAATCGCGCCAACCCGGCCTCGCTCATCGGGTCGGCGGCCATGTTGCTGGCCTGGCTCGGCGAGCGCCGCCGCAACGACTACCTCGCCTATGCGGCCGATCTCATCGAGCGCGCCCTCGACGAGGTGATCGCCGAGCCCAAATCGCGCACGGCCGACCTCGGCGGCCCGCTCGGCACCAGGGCGTTCGGCGAGCAGGTTGCCGCCGCGGTGGCGCGCCTGGCCGGGGTGTAGCGTTGCCGGTCAATTCGCCTTGATGCCGGCCGCCTTCACCAGGCGGGCGTTCATGGCGATCTCGTCGCGCAGGAAGGAATCGAACTCCTGCGGCGTCATCGCCATCGGCTCGGCGCCCAGCGCAGCCAGCTTCTCCTGCACGCCGGCGTTCTGCAGCACCTGCGCCGTTTCCCGGTACAACCGGTCGACCACGTCCCGCGGGGTCTTTGCCGGCACGAACATGCCGATCCAGAAATTGTAGTCGGAGTCGGCATAGCCCGCCTCGACCGTGGTCGGCACGTCGGGCAGGGCTGAGGCGCGCCGCGAACTGCTCACCGCCAACGCCGCCAGCTTGTTGTCGCGCAGCAGCGGCAGCGTCGGCAGGGTCGGGCTGAAGAAGAAGTCGACCCGTCCCGCCATCACTTCGGTGATCGCTTCGGGCGCGCCGCGGAATGGAATCTGTTGCGCCTGAAATCCGGCACTCAGGCGGAAGCGCTCCGCCGTCAGGTGCGCGGCCGCGCCGGCTCCCACGGTCGCGTAGTTGATGCCGCCGGGCTTGGCCCTCGCGTACGTGACCAGTCCGCCGATCGTCTTGTACTTCTCCGGCGCCACGATCAACACCAGCGGCACATTGGCGAGCGGCATGACGCCGGAAAAATCGCGCCCGGCGTCATAGGGCAGGTTGGGGAAGGTCGACGGCGCGATGACATGGGCGGACGAGTGCACCAGGATCGTGTACCCGTCGGGATCGGCCTTGGCCACCGACGCCGCCCCGATGGTGCCGCCGGCGCCGGTGCGGTTCTCCACCACGACCGGCTGGCCGAGCCGGGCCGCGAGCTGATCCGAAACCGTGCGGGCGATGATGTCGATGGCGCTGCCGGCCGTCACCGGCACGATGACGTGCAGCGGCTTGTTCGGCCAGGCTTGCGCGTAGGCTTCCGGCGTGGACGCGCCAGTCGAGCCCAGCACCAAGGCGAACATGGCCAGCGCGCGGCACCACATGGATCGCCTTTCTGTCGCGGGCGTTTTGGCGCACACTCGGCGAACGATAGCACACACTGCGAGGGAGCGTGCGATGCGGCTCGCATTGATCGTGGTAGGCGCGCTGCTGGCCATCGGTGACGGACAGGCGCGGGCCGCCGAGCTGAAGATCGCCTCGCCACAGCGCGGCAGCTGGGAGGGCAGCGTGCCCGAGCTCGGCCGCGACATTTTCAGGAAGCATGGCCTCGACCTCGACATCCTCTACACGGCGGGCGGCGGCGAGACGCTGCAGGCGGTGATCTCCGGCGCCGTCGACATTGGCCTGAGCGCCGGCACGCTGGCCATCCTCGGCGCCTTCCAGAAGGGGGCGCCGGTGCGCATCATCAGCGCCAGCTCGACCGGCTCACGCGAGCTGTTCTGGTACGTCGTCGCCGAGTCGCCCGTGCAGTCCATTCGCGACGCCAGCGATCGTACAATCGCCTATTCCACCACCGGCTCCTCGACCAACATCGCGGTGCTGCGCTTCATCGAGGAGTACGGCCTCAAGGCCAGGCCGGTCGCCACCGGCGATGTGAGCGCGACCATCACCCAGGTGATGACGCGCCAGGTCGACGTCGGTTGGTCGGTGGCGCCGTTCAACCTGAAGCCGCTGGAGGAGAGGAAGATCCGCATCGTGGCGCGGGCGAGCGACCTCGCCGCCATCCGCCAGCAGACCATCCGCGTCCAGATCGCCAACCTCGCGGCGCTGACGCAGAAACGCGACAGCATCGAGCGCTTCGTGCGCGCCTATCGCGAGACCCTGGACTGGATGTATGCCAGCCCGGAGGCGCTGCAAAAGTATCTGACATTCTCCGGCTTCGCCGAGAGCGAGGTCAGGCGCACGCTCGCCGACTTCATTCCCAAGGACAGCCTGCAGACCGAAAAGGTGTCCGGCCTCGACCAAGCCATGCAGGACGCCGTGCGCTTCAAATATCTCTCGGGCCCGCTGACGCCACAGCAGCTTGCGGACTTGATACAAATTCCGCCCATCCGGTGACGTCGATTTGGCTCCGATGCGCCGCTTGCTCCACCTCGCCCCGCGTGCGGGGAGAGGTCGATTTGCGAGCGGAGCGTCAGCTTAGCGAAGCAAGTCGGGTGAGGGGGCTTGCCCACAGGCTCAAACTCGCGGAAGCGCCCCCTCACCCGGATTCCTTCGCTGCGCTCGGAATCCGACCTCTCCCCGCACGCGGGGCGAGGTTCGCATACAGCTAGGCACTGGGGCCGAATTGGCGTCACAAATACTTGTGCTTCGGCTGCAGTCCGAGCAGGTGCTGCCCCACCAGCTCGAAATTCGACGCATGCGCCTGCACCTGCTGCGACACCGTGTGCATGTCGCGGAAGCGCCGCTCGAACGGATTCTTCTCGAAGATCGCGGTGGCGCCCGACGCCTGGTAGGCGGCATCCACGACGTCGCGCGCCTGGTACGACGAGTTGGTGATCGCCATGCGCAGGCTGGCGCGCTGGTCGAGCGTGATGGTCTCGCCGCGCGCGGCCGTATCCCACAGATCGCGCAGGACCTGCAGCAGGAACGTGCGCGCCGATTGCAGCCGCGTCTCGGCGAGGCCGGTGAGCAGCTGGATCGACGCGTTCTCGCGCAGGATCTGCGGCGAGTTGCGCGGCGCCTTCTCGCGCGCCAGCGTGATGAACGCGTCGAGCGTGGCACGGCCGATGCCGAGCGCCACGCCGGCAAAAGCCACGCCGAACATGTGATAGTTGCTGATGCGGTAGAGCGGCCCGGTCTCGCGGCGGTCGGCCGGCCATTCGCGGGTGTAGGAATAGTCCTCCGGCACGAGCAGATCGGTGACCGTGTACTGGTTGCTGCCCGTGCCTCTCAGGCCCATGACCTGCCAGATGTCCGCAAAACTGGCGCGGTCCTTGGGAAAGAACATGGTCCGCTCGAACGGCGTGCCGTCGGGATAGAGGCGCGGTGCGCCGTCCGCCTCGGACACCAGGCAATGGGCGGCAAGCCAGGTGGCGTGATTGCTGCCGCTGGCGAAGCCCCACGTCCCGTTCACCCGGTAGCCGCCGTCGACCGCCACCGCCTTGCCGAAGCTCGGGCCGGACGCCACCACGGCGCGGCGGTCGCCAAAGATCTCCCGCGCCACGTCCGGCTTGAGGTAGGCCGCCGCAATCGTGCCGCCGCATCCCTGGCCGAGGCACCAGGCGGTGCTCGCATCGGCCTTGGCGATCTCCTCGATGACCTGGAGATACACGCCGGGCTGGAGCTCCGCGCCGCCACACGAGGCCGGCAACAGCAGACGGAACAGTTCTCGCTCGTGCAACGCCGAGACCACCTCTTCGGGAAGCGCGCGCTCCCGCTCGATGCGGTCGGCCGCACCGGCGATCAGCGGCGCCACCTCGCGCGCCCGCGCCACCCAGTCGCTCGCGGCGGTCTGGTCGGGATCGCCCGAACGGTCGGAGAATCGTTCCAGCATCACGAGTCTTTTTCCATGCGCGCCTGCGCCTCGCGCGCGGCGTCTTCCATCGTCATGAACACGGCGCCTTCCGCCGCGAGCTTTTCGACCAGGTCCTCCAGCGCCAGCATGCGGTAGCCGCGCCCGATCACATAGGGATGCATCGTATAGGTGAGAACGCCCCAGTCGACCGTCTTCTTCATATAAAGGAATTCGTCGAGCCAGTTCTGCATCACGGCCCGCGCCGATTGCAGGCCGGGCAATACCGTGGCGGCCGTGCGCACGAACTCGAAATGGGGAAAATCGTCGAGCGACCAGCTGATCGGCATCTCGATGAGCCGCGTCTCCTCGCCCGCCACGAACGGGTTGCCCAGTTCGGCGCGGTCGCCCAGGCGCGCGGCGTAAGGCCAGTAATCGGCACCCATCAGGCTGCTGTCGTAAAGGAAGCCGTGCGCGATGAGAAGATCGATGGTGCTGTCGCTCAGGTCCCATGAGGGCGAGCGGTAGCCGCGCGCCTTGCGGCCGGTGAGGCGCTCGATCGCCGCATTGGCGCGCACGAGGTCGGCCTCCTCCTCCTGGCGGCTCTGGCTCGCCGGTGGAACATGCGCCCAGCTGTGATGCGCGACCTCGTGGCCGTCCTCCACCACCGCCGCGCAGGCCTGCGGATGACTCTCGATGGTGAAACCCGGAATGAACCAGGTGCTGCGCATGCGATGCGATTTCAGCAACCCGAGAATGCGCTGCGCGCCGGTCAGCCCGAACTCGCCGCGCGACAGCGGGGTCGGGCTCGTCATGCCGCGCGCGATGAAGCCGGATTGAGTGTCGAAATCGAAGGTGAGGCAGACGATGTGGCGGGGCATGTTCTTGCTGCGGGACTCCAACGGACAATAACGTATAACATTGCGCATGCCCAACAAAACGATCGGCATCATCGTTAACGGCGCCACCGGCCGCATCTGCTCCACCCAGCATCTGCAGAATGCCCTTGTGCCGATCTGCCGTGAAGGCGGCCTCGTTGTCGGCCAGGACCGCGTCATGCCGCGGCTGCTTCTGGTCGGGCGCGACGGCGACCGCCTGGCGGCGATCGGCCGGGCGCACGACATCGCCGAATGGACCACCGATCTCGGCGCCGCGCTCGCCGATCCGGCTTTCGACATCGTCTTCGACGCGGCGGCGACGCATCAACGTGCCGCGACTGTGGGAAAGGCGATTGCGGCCGGCAAGCACGTCTATTGCGAAAAGCCGGTCGCCACCTCGGTGGCGCAAGCCCGGGCGCTGCTGCTTGCGGCGGAAAGCAGCGGGCGCGCGGCAGCCGCCGTGGAAGACAAGATCTACCTGCCCGGCCTGCACAAGCTTCTGGGGCTCGCCAAGTCCGGGTTCTTCGGCCGCGTGGTCAATTTTCGTCTCGACTTCGGCTGGTGGGTGTTCGACGGCAGCGAGGTCCCGTGCCAGCGGCCGAGCTGGAACTACCGCCGGCACGGCGGCGGCGGGCTGATCCTCGATATGGTGCCGCACTGGCGCTACATCATCGAGGACATTCTTGGACCCATCGCCCGCGTCGTCACCGTGTCATGGACCGCAACGCCCGAGCGCGTGGACGAGCGCGGCCTACGCTATGCGGTCGACGTCGAGGATAGCTGCGCCATCCTGGTCGAGCTTGCGAGCGGCGCTTGCGGCACCGTCTCGAGTTCCTGGGCGACGCGGGTGCGCCGCGACGACCTGCTGACGCTGCAGATCGATGGCACCGAAGGATCGGCTATCGCCGGCCTGCATCGCTGCTGGACGCAGACCCGGCAGGAGACCCCGCCGGTCGCGCATTTCAGCGTCAACGTCGATCTCGGCATCGACTATCGCGCCGGCTGGAGTGAGATCGCACCCGCCGGCCCCTACAAGAACCCCTATCGCGTCGGCTGGGAAGAGTTTTTGCGCCACGTCGTGGCTGGCGCGCCGCTGCGCGCCAGCTTTGCCGCCGGCATCCGCGACGTCGCGCTGGCCGAGGCCTGTCACCGGAGCACGGAGGAAGGCAGATGGGTGAAGCTCGACGCGCACTCGTGACCGGCACCTCGACCGGCATCGGCCGTGCGATCGTGTTGCAGCTCGCGCGTGAGGGCTATGATCTGGCCGTGACCGAGATCGATACGGATTGGCTCGGCGAACTCCTGAAGCATCCCGACCTCCAGGGCCGGAAGGTCGTCTCGATCCGCCTCGACCTGCGTGAGCAGGCGAGCATCGAGCAGGCCTTCGACCGCGCGCGCAACGGGCTGGGCGACATCGATCTCCTGGTCAACAATGCCGGCCGTGCCCTGCACAAGCCGGTGGTGGACGTGACGTGGTCCGAATGGGACGACGTAATGAATACCAATCTGAAGGGCACGTTCTTTCTGTCGCAGCAATTCGGCCGCGCCTGCATCGAACGCCGCCGCGCCGGCTGCATCGTCAGCCTGGCGTCGACCCACGGCGTCATCGGCATCGCCAATCGCTCGGTCTACGGCATCTCCAAGGCCGGCGTTGCCCACATGACGAAAATGCTTGCGATCGAATGGGCCGAGCACGGCATCCGCGTGAACGCCATCGCGCCGACCACCGTGCTGACGCCGTCGCGCGAAAAGATGCTGAGCGACCCGAAGGCGCGTGCCGCCATGCTGGCGCGCATGCCCACCGGCCGCTTCGCCACCATGGAGGAGATCGCTGCTGCCGTGGTCTATCTCGCCAGCCCCGCTGCCGCCTCGATCACCGGCCACACGCTGCTGGTCGACGGCGGCCTGACGGCGTACTAGGCATTTTCCGGTGCTACTGACTCGTCATGCGCGGGCTTGACCGCGCATCCATCATTTCTTCGACGCGTCAGGAATGACGATCACCTCGTCCCGGCGCACGTCGAACGCCATCAGGTCAGTGCCGAGCGCGAGCGGCCCGGCATAGTTCTCCCGTGTCTTGCGCTCGACGTCGCCGACCTTCGGCGCCGGATAGGCCGGCGAGCCCAGGAACACGAGATGCGTGTATGCGGCGAGTTTTGGTTGCAGCCGGGCGAACAGCGCACCGGCCTCTTCCGGCGTGATGTGGTGCCCCATGATGTATTTCACCACCGGCGTCTTGTCGTAGTACTCCTGGTTCGCCATCGCGACCTCGTGGATCACCAGCGTCGCGCCCTGCGCATGTTTTTCCAGGTTTTCGCTGTACTTCGTGTCGCCCGAGATGACGACCGACCGTCCGTCGTAGTCCACGCGGTAGCCATAGGCGGGCTTGATAAGGTCGCCGTGGTTCACCTCGAACGCCGTCACCTTCACGCCGTTCCTGTCATAGACCACGCCGTCACTGGCATAGTCCGACGGCGCAATCGCCACGCCTTCCATCGGGTTTTTCTCGTCGGCATAGCGGATGCGGATGTCGTCCGCATAGGCGCGTTCGAGGTTCTGCATCAGCGCCACAGTGCCGGTTGGCCCGATGATGCGGAACGGGTTTTGGCGGTTGCCGTAGTAGCGTTGAATCCAGCCCGTCAGCCACAGGTCCGGAATGCCGGACGTGTGGTCGGAATGAAAGTGCGTCAGGAACACGGCATTCAATGCGCCGATGGGAACGCTGATCTGGTTGAGCCGGATCGTGGCGCCGCGGCCGACGTCGAACAGGAGCTTCTCCTGGCCGGCCTCCACCAGGGTTGCGGCGCCGAAGCGATCGGGAACCGGGAAGGGCGTGCCGGTGCCGAGCAGCGTCACCTTGAAATCCTGCGCCTGTGCCCCCGTGGCAGCCGCGATGCAGGCGGAGAGAAACGCGAAGCACCAGGCGATGCGCATGCCAAGCCCCCATGCAGGCTGCGGACGACCTGGATCAGTGTAGTCGCGATCGTGCTCCTGGTGTAGGGCAGGCGTCCTGATCGCTCGCAGCTCTCACGCGCCTGCCGTCCGCCCAGACACTCAACCTGCGAAGGAGGGACACCGATGCACAGCCCGATCCTGGCGCCGCTGGTCGTGCTCGTCCTGTGGTCATTCGTCATGTGGGCCTGGCTCTATGCGACGCGCATCCCGACCATCGTGAAGAACCGGATCGTGCTGGATCCCCGCCGCCCGCCGGAAGAGTTTCATGCACAGCTGCCGCCCGAGGTGCGCTGGAAGGCCGACAACCACAACCATCTGATGGAGCAGCCGACACTGTTCTACGCCGTGGTGCTGACCCTGGCATTTGTGGGCGCAGGCGCCGGGCTCAACGCCGCCCTGGCCTGGCTCTATGTCGGACTGCGCGTGGTCCACAGCCTCGTCCAGGCGACCATGAACGTGATCATCGTGCGCTTCGCCATTTTCATGGCGGCGTCGGTCGTTCTGCTCGTGATGTCAGTGCGCGCCGCCCTTCTCGTACTCTGAAGCCTCGACGGTTGGGCGCCGGTCGACTGCGGCCAAAGCTTACGCCGCCGCCGCCTTGCCGATGGTGGCATTGACGCGCGGCATCACCTCCTCGGCCATGAGCTGCATCGAGCGCTTGCCCAGGTCGGGGTCGACCCAGTCCATGCCGGCATAGACGAGCTCGCCGAAGTCGCCGGTCTCCTCGCGCAGCGCCAGGATGCTGTCGACCACCTTGTTGACGCTGCCATGGATGACGCAGTGCTGCATGACCCAGTCGTGGGTGATCTCCTCATCCGGCTGGTCCTTGTAGCTCTTGAACACGTAGAGCCGTTTTCCCCGCTTCATCTTGGCCAGCATCTGGCCGTAGTAGAAGGCATAGGGGCTGTTCTGGTCGGTGCGGCCATAGCGCGCCGCCACTTTGTCGTCGTCGTGCACGAAGATGGCGCGCGCCACCCGCCAGTCGGCGACGTTCGCCTCCTGGCCCGCTTCCGCCTTGCCCTTGCGATAGTTCTCCCAGTGCGATTTCAGGTGCTTCGACAGCAGGAAGTTGGCCGACAGCGGATGGAAGTCGCGCTTGCCCATGAGCACGACGCCGGGCGAGAACGGCGCCACCACGGTGCCGACGATCTCCGGGCGCGGCTGCTGGTACGGCCTTCCCAGGTAGCCCATGCCGATCTTGGGGTCCGCCGTCTTCCTGGTCGTGACCTTGTAGCGGTTGTCGGGAAAATCGATGTCGTAGGGCGGATCGCGCTCCCAGATGGCGAGGATGACGTCGATCGACTCGGCGAGCATCTTGTTGCGGTCCTCGTCGAGGGTGCCGAGCACCTCGGAGTCCGACGGCAGCGCGCCGGCGCTGATTCCGAGGATGAAACGGCCCTCGGCCAGGTGATCGAACATCGCCGCCTGCACGGCAACCAGCACCGGATGCATCTGCGACAGGTTGGTGGTGCCGGTCGCCAGCTTGATCTTGTTCGTCTCGGCAATGAGGGTTGCCTGAAACAGCATGCTGTTGGTGACGTTCTCGCAGCGATCGGTGAGGTGCTCGCCCATGAAGGCGTCGTGGAAGCCGAGCTTGTCGGCCAGTATGATGGCCTGCCGGTCTTCCTTCAGCGTTTCGGTCCAGTTCCGGTGCATCGGATGCACCGGCATCGTGAAGTAGCCTAACCGCATTCCGACACTCTCCGATCGTGGCGCGCGCTGCTGGGGGCAAATCAGGTGGGCGGGCGCCCCAATGTAGCCGGGAGGCTTTTGCCTCGCCAGTTCCCCCGGCCGCTTGCGACGCATGGCTGCTGTTATCCCGGCCGGTTCCGATATAGGCTTGAGGTCTTGGACCGATGTCGCGCGCGATTTCCGGGGGACAGATGAGCAGCGGCAGTCCGCACCGCACCGATCCGAACGCTGTCGGCGAGGCCGCTTCCGTCGCGGACCTGAGCGACGTGATGGTGCGACGCGAGCCTTCGGGGGTAGCGCCGGCCGTGACGGCGACCAATGTCGTGCTTTTCACGCGATCACGCCGGGAAACTGCCGATCCGGCGCCGGCGCTCGCGTTCGACCCGTCGACGCGGCCCGCGCCGTATCGGCCTCGTCGCGAACAGTTCGCCCTGATCGCCGGATTGTTCGCGCTGTCGCTGCTCGTCCATGGTGTGTTGTATCTTCTGTTCAACCGCCAGCCTGAGCCGATGGTCAGCATCGGGCTTGAGGCGATCTCGGTCGAGATCGTGGCCGGCGCTGAGACGCCGGCCGGCCTCGCGACCGACACTGGCCCCGATACGACGCAGGCGACGCCGGCCGACGATCCGGATCCGACGCCGACCGATGTCGACACGGCGGATCCCGAACCGCCAAAGCCGGTCCAGACCGCCGAGGCGCCCGCCGACGTCACCGAGGCCAAGCCGGAGCAGCCCAGTGAGCCGCCGCCGGAGCTTCCGCAGCCCCAGGAGCCGCAGCAAGCGCAGGAGCCGCAGCAGGCGCAGCAGGAGCCGCAGCAGCCGGAGCCTCAGGTCACCGCCGCCTTGTCGGTCGAGCCGCCGGCGCGCGAGCCCGTGGCGGCCGCGCCGGAGGAACACAAGCCGGACATCGTTCGGCCTGAGCCGAAGCTGGCACCACGCGAGACGCGGCAGAAGCCGAAGCCCGACGTCAAACCGAAACCGCAGCACGCCGACAAGCGCACCCGAACCGCCAGCCGCGAGGCGGAAGCGACGGGGCCGCGCGCCAACGCAGCGGGCGGCGTCGGCGTCGGTCGCTCGCAGAACGACACCAATTATCCGGGCCTCGTCCGCGCCCATCTCGCCAGGTACCAGCGTCAGGCCCACACCGAACAGGGCAGGGCGGTCGTGACCTTCGTGCTAGACGGCGGTGGCCGCGTTAGCAGCGTCTCGCTGGCCCGCAGCAGCGGCGTTGCCAACCTCGATCAGGAGGCGCAGGCGTCGGTACGGCGGGCCTCGCCATTCCCGGCGCCGCCGAACGGCCGCAGCGCAAGCTTTACGGTCCCGGTGAATTTCGCCTTCCGCTGACCGAGCCACCGGTCATCCCCGCGAAGGCGGGGACCCATGATCACCGCGCCATCGTTGTATTGCGAGGCTTGTGGCTATGGGTTCGCGCTTGCGCGGGAACGACCGGAGTGTGCTGCTTTCGCCGTGCTGACCTACCGCGGCGGGATCTGGATCAGCTCGCTGAGCTGCTCCGTGGTCAGCTCCGATGACGTGAACTTCAGCGTCACGGCATCCTTCACGATGACACCCAGGCCGTGGACGCGGTCGGGCGAGATCGACTCCTTGGGGAAGAAGCCATCGCGGATGCGCCGGGCGGCCGCCTCGGAAATGCCGGCGAACTCCGCATAGGTCTTGAGTGCGGCCGGATCGGCGTACATCCAGTCGATGGTCTCGCGATAGGCCGCCATGTAGCGATCGATCGCCGCCTTGCGCGTCTGCAGCGTCTGCGTGTTGGTGAGCAGCAGCCGCACCGTCTGATCCTTGAACAGGGTGTCGTTGCCGGTGGCGAGCAGCCGGATCTTCCCCTGGTCGAGCAGGTCGAGCCCGATCGGCGGCGCCGACCAGCCGACATCGATCTGGTCCGACATCACCTGCGTCAGCGTCGCCGGCGGGCCGCCGGTCGCGATCGCCTTGGCCTTGAGGTCGTATTGCTTGATGAACGCCGTGACGATGCCGTGCGTCGACGATCCGTTGGTCGAGTACGCGATGGTCTTGCCGTCGGTGTCCTTGAGCGACTTGATCGGGGAATCGGCCTTCACGTACCAGAACAGGTCGCCGGCGCCGGTGATCTCCGCGCCGATGATGCGCACTGGCGCGCCTTTCGCGAAGGCGCTGAGCACGCCCATGATGCCGACCCCGACCCCGATGTCGACGCTGCCGGCGATCACGGCCTGCTGCGTCTCGCCCGCCCCCTGGGTGTAGAGCAGTTCGAGCGCGAGGCCGTGCTTCTTGAAGATGCCGCCGCGATACCCGACCTCGGTGACGCCGGTGTCCCACAGCCCGCGCTGCCCGATCGCGAGCTTGAGGGTCTCCTGCGCCCGGGCTTGCGTTGCCGCCCCCAGGCTCAGCGCCGCCGCGAGGCAGCCCACCACAACGTGATTCATTGCTCCTCCCAGGCGCGCCTGTTTTTGCTCCTCCGCGCCGCGCCCAGTGTAGTTTTCTCCGCAAGACTTGCCAACGCGGCTTAACCCGGCATGAGCCGGGTGCTATCAATCACGGACCAGGGGCGCGGGCGAAACGCGATGCACGACACCGATTTCCTGCACGAGCATGGTGAACTCAGCGACGCCGACCGGGCGAACATCGCGCGCACCATCTGGAGCGAGGAAAATGTCGAGCTGAAAACCGTCGGCATCGACATCGGTAGCTCGACCTCGCATCTGCTGTTCGCCAAGGTTGTGCTGCAGCGCCAGACCCAGGGTCTTTCCAGCCGCTTCGCCGTTATCGACCGCCGCGTCGTGTGGCGCTCGCCCATCATGCTGACGCCGTTCCTGCCCGACGGATCGATCGACGGCCATCGCCTCGGCCATTTCATCGCTGACGCCTACTGTGCCGCCGGATTCAAGCGCCACGATATCGACTCCGGCGCCGTGATCCTCACCGGTGAGGCGATCAAGCGCAGGAATGCGCGCGCCATCGACGAGCTGTTCGCGGCGGAAGCTGGAAAGTTCGTGTGCGCCACCGCCGGTCACCGGCTCGAGGCGCGCCTGGCGGCGCACGGGTCGGGCGCCGTGCGGCTGTCGAAGGAGCGCGCGCAATGCGTGCTGCACGTCGACATTGGCGGCGGCACCACCAAGCTGGCGCTCATCGACAAGGGCGTGATCCTGAGCGAGGCCGCGGTCGCGGTTGGCGGCCGCCTGCTGGCGACGGATGCGGACGGCGCCTGGACGCGCGTGGACGACTCCGCGCGCGTGGTCGCCGATGCTTTGGGATTGGCCACCGATCCGCACACGCTTGCCGACGCAAATGTGCGGCGAAACGTCGCCTGCGGCCTGGCGGCGATCGCCGCCGACTGCATTCTGGACGCGCCAAATCCTCTTGGTGATGCGCTTGCGCTCACCGAACCATTGGGGCGGCCCGTCGCTCCGGTGGCGCTCACCTTCTCGGGCGGCGTCTCCGAATACATTTTCGGATACGAGCAGGACCATGGCGACATCGCCGGCCTGCTCGCGGCCGAGCTGTGTGGCGAGCTGAGCCGACGCACGAAATTGCCGCTGGTCGATCCGGGCGGGCGCATCCGTGCCACCGTGATCGGCGCTTCGCAGTTCACCGTTCAGGTCAGCGGCAAGACCATCCATCTGCCCGACCCCGGCGTGCTGCCGGTGCACAATATCCCGGTCGTGCATCTCGGCACCGACTTTTCCGGCGCCATCGACACGGCCATCGTCGCCGACGCCATCCTGGCCGGCATGGCGCGTCTCGATCTCGAGCGCCACGCGCCCATGGCAGTTGCATTTGCCTGGCGCGGCGATCCCGAGTACGGGCGGCTCACGGCCGCCGGCCGGGGCATCGTGCAGGCGCTCGGACCCGGACGCCGACGCGATGCCCTGCTGGTGCTCATGATCGACGGCGACGTCGGCAAGACTCTAGGCCGCCTGCTCGAGCACGAGCTCGCGTTTCCCGGCCGCATCGTCGCGATCGACGGGGTTCAGCTGCAGGAGCTCGACTATGTCGATGTCGGCGCGCTGATCGCGCCGCCCGGCGTCGTGCCGGTGGTGATCAAATCGCTGTTGTTTCCGTCGTGAGCCGGGAGGTCTTTCCCATGGACAAGCAGCCGCGTTACGGCATCGACCCCTACCTCGACTGGGTGAAGCAGGAAGGCCTGCCGGTCACCGAGGATTTCGGCGTCGACCTGTTCCAGGCCGAGATCGCCGAGTGGCCGCGCTACGGCGTCAAGGGCGGCACCGTGCACATGAAGGGCCGCGGCGATTTCACCAACATGTTCGTGCTGGAGATCCCGCCCGCGAAGTCGACACTGCCGCAGCGCCACCTGTTCGAAGACGTGTATTACGTGCTCGAGGGCAGCGGCAGCACGCAGGTCGAATTCTCCGACGGCACCAAGCGCAGCTTCGAATGGGGGCCGCGCAGCCTGTTCGCCATCCCGCTCAACGCCAGGCACCGCCACTTCAACGCCAGCGGACGCGAGCGCGCCCTGCTGGTCGATACCACCAACCTGCCCATGGTGATGAATACCTTCCACAACGAGGCCTTCGTCTTCGGCACCGATTTCGATTTCGTCGAGCGCGCGGGGAAGAAGGAATACTTTTCCGGCGAGGGCGACCTCATCACCGTGCGCCAGGGCAACCACATGTGGGAGACGAACTTCGTTCCCGACCTCTCCGCCATCGAGCTCAAGTCGTGGGGCGACCGCGGCGCCGGCGGCACCAATATCATGTTCGTGCTCGCCGACGGCACCATGCATGCGCACATCTCCGAGATGCCGGTCGGCACCTACAAGAAGGGCCATCGCCACGGCCCGAGCTTCCACGTCATGTGTGTGACCGGCCAGGGCTTCTCCCTGCTGTGGTACGAGGGCGAGCAGGACTTCCGCCGCATCGACTGGAAGCACGGCGTCGTGCTGGCGCCTGGTGACCGCCAGTTCCATCAGCACTTCAACACTGGCCCGCGCCCGGCGCGCTACCTCGCCACCGCGGTGGGCGGATTGCGCTATCCCACCACGGCGGCCAACCGGGTGTCGCTGCTCGGCGCCAGGCCAGGCGACACGCCGGCGGTGTCCAAGAGCGTCAAGGACGGTGGCGACCAGATCGAATACGAAGACCAGGATCCGCGCATCCACCGCCTGTGGCTGGAGGACATGCGCCGGCACAATGCCGTGCCGCAGATGGAAAAATTCATCCCCACGCCGCCCGAGTTCCTCAAGGCCACGGCGGCGGAATAGGGGGCGTGTCGGATGTCATCCTGGCCGAGCGCGTCAGCCGTTGATCCGGCCGCGTGTTCCATGAGGCGCGCGTGACCCATCCGGACTTTGCCACGGCGGCAGCGCTAATCAGCGCCGACTCCGTGCGTTCGCTGCTGATGGACCTGGTCGACATCCCCAGCGCAACCGGCCGCGAGATCGGCGTTGCCCAGTACCTTGTCGCGCGCATGCGCAAGCTCGGCCTCGATACCGAGCTGCAATGGGTGGAAGCCGGCCGGCCCAATGCGGTCGGCCACCGGCGCGGGAGCGGCGACGGCGTGAATCTTCTGCTCACCGGGCACATGGACACCTCCTATTCGGGCGACGAGGAGCATCTGGCCGGGGAGGGGTTCCGGCCACAGGCGGTTCATCGCGATGGCTGGGTGTGGGGGCTCGGCGCCAACAACATGAAGAGCGGCCTGGCTGCAGCGCTTGCCGCGGTCGAGGCCATTGCCAATGCCGGCATCGATCTCTCCGGGGATCTTTCGTTCGGCGCCGTCGTCGGCGAGATCGAAAAGACGGCAGTCGAGGAATTCCAGGGGCCCGAGTACTCCGGCTACGGCATCGGCACGCGCCATCTCGTCACCCACGGAGTGACGGCCGATTTCGCCCTGCTGGCGGAGCCGACGGGCTTGCGCATCGCGAAAGCCAACATGGGGGTGATCTGGTTGCGCATCACGGTCGGCGGCACCGTGGCGCATTCCGCGCTCGCGCATCGCCCCGACGTAGTCAATGCGATTGCCGCGATGCACGAGCTGCAAGGAGAAATCGCGCAGTGGGCGCGCGACTACGCGGCCGCCCATGCCTATATGGGCGAGCATCCCAATGTCACCATTGCGGCGATCCGCGGCGGCGCCGCCTGGCGGCTGTCGCGCAATCCGCACGAATGCAGCCTGTATCTCGACATCCGAACGGTGCCGGGCCAGACCGTGGACGGCGTCAAACGCGAGCTCCGCCGGGTGCTGCGCGCCTTCGCCGCGCGCAAGGGCATCCCGGAGCCGCTCATGTACCTCTACGTCACCGACCCGCCGCTCGCGCTCGACGACAACCTGGCGATCATCGCCTCCCTTGCGACGGCGCAAAGGTTGGTCAGCGGCGAGGTGCCGCCGGCGATCATTCGCCGGCCGGGCGCCGATGCCGTGCACCTGAGTGCATACGGTGTGCCGTGCGTCTCGTTCGGGCCGGGCGGGCGCACGCATCCTGACGCGCGAGGCGCGTCCATGCACGCGTTCGGCGAGCATGTCCTGGTCGAGGACTGCGTCACCGCAGCGAGAATCTATCTCGCCTTGGCGCTCGACCTGTGCAGCCGGACCGCGCATGATGCGCCGGCAGCCTGAGGAGGGATCGATGGCGAAACGCATCATTGCGGCGTTGCTCGGCGCGGCAATCGGGCTTGCGGCGGCGACAGCCGAGGCGCAGACCTATCCCAATCGGCCGATCACTCTGGTCGTCCCCTTCGCCGCGGGCGGATTGAGCGACGTGCCGGCGCGCGTGCTGGCCGCCATCATGCAGGAGAACCTGGGCGTTTCCATCGTGGTGGAAAACAAGCCCGGCGCTTCCGGCGTGGTGGGGGCAACCCAGGTGCTGCGCGCCGAGCCGGACGGCTACACGTTGCTCGTGAACGCACTCGCCGACGTCCAGAACCTGCACTACCTCAATGTGCCCTACAATGCCGTCGACGATTTCGCCCTGATCGGTAAGATGGCGGACGGTCCGGCGCTGGTGCTGATCGTGGACGCCAAGCTGCCCTACCGGACGCTGGGCGAACTGGTCGCCGACGCCAAGGCCAATCCTGACAAGATCAGCTTCGGCACGTCCGGGCCGGCCACTTCACCGGCGATCGCCCTGACGCAGCTCAATCACCTCGCCGGCACCAAGATACAGGACGTGCCCTACCGCGGCTCCGGACAGGCCGCCGCTTCGGTCGCCACCGGGGCGGTGCAGGGGACGTTTACGTTCTATTCCGCCGCCAAGCCGTTGGCCGACGATGGCAAGGTACGCGCGCTGGCGGTAGCGGGTGCGGACCGGATCGCGTCGTGGCCGGACGTTCCGACGATGCAGGAACTCGGCTATCCCAATTTCGATCATCGCGGCTTCGTCGGGCTGGCGGCGCCGGCCAAGACTCCGCCGCAGGTTGTCGCGCTCCTCAACAAGGCGCTCAACCGGGCAGCAAGCAGCGACCTGTTCAAGGCACGCATGAACGCGCTCGGGATGACGGTCCCCGAGGCGGCGAGCAACACGCCCGAGACCTTCGCGGCATTCATGCGGAAGGAGTCCGCGCGCCAAGCCGACCTGGCCAAGCTCTCGGGCCACGACCCGCTGGCGACCAGGTAGGGCACTCGGCCACCACGCAACGCGATTTCAGGAGCGCTCCATGGCCAAGATCACTCGCGCCAACCCGCGCAACCTATCCACGCCGTTCGCCAACTATTCGCACGTGGTGACCGCCGAAGGCGCGCAGAAACTGGTGTTCTGCGCCGGCCAGGTCGCTGCCGATGCCGCCGGCGCAGTGCTGCCGCCCGACGATTTCAATGCCCAGGCGAAAATGGTGATGGAGAACCTGACCAACGCCCTGGCGGCCGGCGGCGCCAAGCTCAGCGACGTGACCAAGATCACCATCTACATCTGCAACCCGCATGACGTGCCCAAGGCGCGCGGCATTCTGGCGTCCTGGTTCGACGGCCATCCGCCGGCGAGCACGTTGTGCATCCTGCGCGGGCTCGCCAACCCGAACTTCCTGTTGGAGATCGAAGCGATCGCCGCGGTATAACGGGCGCTGGCGGGGAGCAGGCAACGTGCGCAGCAATCGTTGGATAGCGCCACTTGCCGCCCTGGCGCTCCTGGCATCGGCCGGAAAAAGTCTCGCGCAGGATGCGATCGCCGACTTCTACAAGGGCCGGCAGATCAAAATCTCGGTCGGCTTCAGCGCCGGCGGCAGCTCCAGCCTCTATGCCCAGTCGCTCGCCCGCCACATGGGCAAATATCTTCCTGGCAATCCCACGTTCGTGGTGCAGCACATGCCAGGTGCGGGTGGCCTGGTAGCGGCCAATTACGTCTACAACAACGCCGCGCGCGACGGGTCGGAATTCGCCATCACGGCGCGCACGGCGGCGCTCGAGCCGCTGCTGGGCAACCAGAACGCGCGGTTCGACCCGCTGCGGTTCAGCTGGATCGGCAACGCCAACATCGAGAACAGCGTGTGCGTCGCCTGGCACACGGCGGCGGTGAAGACGGTCACGGACGTGTTCGCCACCGAGCTGATCGTGGGCGGCGCCAGCTCGGCCGCCCAGGAGGTGATGTTCCCGCGCGCCCTCAACAAGCTCCTGGGGACGAAGTTCAGAATCGTCACCGGTTATCCCGGTAGCACCGAGATCCTTTTGGCCATGGAGCGCGGGGAGACCCAAGGATTTTGCGGCATCGGCTGGACCTTCCTCAAGCTGCGCAAGGCCGACTGGCTGAAGGAGAAGAAGATCAACATCCTGTTCCAGATGGCGCTGGAAAAACATCCGGAGATTCCGGACGTCCCGGCCATTCTCGACTACGCCAGGAGCGGCGAGGACCGGCAGGTGCTGGAGCTTCTGTTCGCCCCGCAGGAGATGGGCCGTCCGTTCTTCGCGCCGCCCGGCATTCCGGACGAGCGGGTGCGTGCGCTGCGCAGCGCGTTCGTGCAGACCCTGAAGGATGCGGCCTTCCTGGAAGAGGCGGAGAAGCAGGGCATCGAGGTGCAGCCGATGGCCGGCGAGGACATCCAGAAGCTGCTTGAGCGCATCTACGCGGCGCCCAGGCAGGTGGTCGACCGCGCCAAGGCGGCCGCCGAATAGGTTGCTGCCGAATCTGTTTGCCCAATAATTGAGCAGCCCGCCGTCGGGTGCAGCGTGCGCTGCTGCACAAATGCTGTGCAAAAATCGGCTTCCAATCCGGACGACATGAAGAATCAAGGCGTTGGGTGCCTCACGCCCATGGCACGCTCCTTGCGATGTCCTCTGCTGGCGCGACACGGACGCTTGTCGCGTGCGTCAAGCAGAGGACAATCGCGATGCTCACCTCACCAGAAGCGGTCGCACAGCGGCCGATGACCCGCCGGTCGCTCATGACCGCGGCGGCACTTGCTTTCGGCCTCGCGGCCTTTCCGGCCCAGGCCCAGGACACCATCAAGGTCGGCATTCTCCATTCGCTCTCCGGCACCATGGCCATCAGCGAGACCACGCTGAAGGACGTGATGCTGATGCTCATCGAAGAGCAGAACAAGAAGGGCGGATTGCTCGGCAAGAAGCTCGAGCCGGTCGTGGTCGATCCCGCCTCCAACTGGCCGCTGTTCGCCGAAAAGGCGCGCGAGCTGATCACCAAGGAGAAGGTCGCCGCCGTGTTTGGCTGCTGGACCTCGGTGTCGCGCAAGTCGGTGCTGCCGGTGTTCAAGGAGCTCAACAGCATCCTGTTCTATCCGGTCCAGTACGAAGGCGAGGAGAGCGAGCGCAACGTGTTCTATACCGGGGCGGCGCCCAACCAGCAGGCGATCCCGGCGGTCGACTATCTGATGAAGGAAGAGAAGGTGCAGCGCTGGGTGCTGGAAGGCACCGACTACGTCTATCCGCGCACCACCAACAAGATTCTCGAAGCCTACCTCAAATCGAAGGGCGTGAAGGAAGACGATATCTCGATCAACTACACGCCGTTCGGCCATGCCGACTGGCAGACCCGCGTCGCCGCCATCAAGCGCTTCGGCTCAGCCGGCAAGAAGACGGCCGTGGTCTCCACCATCAACGGCGACGCCAACGTGCCATTCTACAAGGAGCTGGGCAACCAGGGGATCAAGGCGACCGACATTCCGGTGGTCGCATTCTCGGTGGGCGAGGAGGAACTCGCCGGCATCGACACCAAGCCGCTGCTGGGCCATCTCGCAGCATGGAACTACTTCCAGTCGATCGACACGCCGATCAACAAGGAGTTCATCGGCAAGTGGAAGGCGTTCATCAAGAACGACAAGCGCGTCACCAACGACCCGATGGAAGCCCACGTGATCGGCTTCGCCATGTGGGTCGAGGCGGTGAAGAAGGCCGGCACCACCGACCCAGACAAGGTGATCGATGCCGTCATCGGCGTGAAGGTGCCGAACCTCACCGGCGGCACGTCGGAAATGCTGCCCAACCACCACATCACCAAGCCGGTCTTCATCGGCGAGGTGAGGGGTGACGGGCAGTTCGACGTGGTGTCGAAGACCGAAGGCCTCGTGCCAGGCGACGCCTGGTCGCCCTACCTCGAAGGGTCCAAGGACCTGGTTGCCGATTGGGTGACCCTCAAGTGCGGCAACTACAACAAGGTGACCAACAAGTGCGGGGGCAGCACGACCCAGTGACGCTTGACTGACACGAAAGGAGGCGGCGGTCGCGCCGCCTCCCCACGCCTGATGCCGGGACCCATCTGATGCGTGCCTCTCACGATCGCCTGATCGCGCTCGTCGTTGCGATATTCATCGGCCTCGTCGCCGCTTCGGCTCGTGCCGAGACGTATGAAGCGGCGCTGACGCGCTTTGCCGCCGACAGCTATGCCGACACGGAAGCAGCCATCACCGCTGTCGCCGCGAGCGCTCACCCCCTGGCCGCCGAGGTGATCGCCGCGCTGCAGGCGGGGCGCCTCTTGTTTCGCAGCGAAGACAAGACGATTTACGTGCGGGACAAGACGGATCGCCTGCTCGATGCCTCGACCGGCGCGCCGATCGCCGGAGAGCCGCCGGGGCTCAAGCCGGTGCGCGTCAACAATCGCATCCGGCGCGCCATCGAGGCGGCGCTCGGCGGCCTGACCTTGCTGGCGCCTGAGCCATCGCGGCGGTACGAGGCGGCGCAGGCGGTGTTCAAGTCGCGCGATGCCGGCGCGCTGGCCACGCTCGACACGGCGATCGGCCGGGAGACCGACCCGGGCGTCAAGCGCGCCCTCACCGAAGCCCGCGCCGCCGTCGTCCTGTCGCTGCCGGACGCCAACGAAGCCGACAAGCTCGTGGCGATCGACACCGTCAAGGCGCGCGGCGATCAGGATGCGATCGCACTCCTGGGCGGGCTGCCGCCTGACACGCCGCCCGCCGTCCGCAAGGCGGCGGCGGACGCCATCGCGGCCATCGAAGCCCAGCTCAAGCTGTGGGAAGCGGCGCAGAACGCCTGGTACGGCCTTTCGCTCGGCTCGGTCCTGCTGCTCGCGGCCATCGGCCTCGCCATCACGTTCGGCGTCATGGGCGTGATCAACATGGCGCATGGCGAGATGGTGATGCTGGGCGCCTATACGACCTTCGTGGTGCAGGAGGTGATCCGCGCGCGCAATCCCTCGCTGTTCGACTATTCGTTGGCCATCGCCATTCCGCTGGCGTTCCTGGTCGCTGGCGGTGTCGGCATTCTCGTCGAGCGCGGCATCATCCGCTTCCTCTATGGGCGCCCGCTGGAAACGCTGCTGGCCACCTGGGGCCTGTCGCTCATCCTGCAGCAGGCGGTGCGCACCGCCTTCGGGCCGACCAACAAGGAAGTCGGCAATCCGTCGTGGATGAGCGGCGCCTTCGACGTCGGCCATATCACCATCACGTACAACCGGCTGTGGATCATCTGCTTCACCCTGGGCGTGTTCGTCGCGCTGCTCGGCCTGCTGCGCTTCACCCGCCTCGGCCTGGAGATGCGCGCGGTGACGCAGAACCGCGCCATGGCGGCCTCCATGGGCATCCGCACCAGCCGCATCGACGCCCTCACCTTCGGGCTCGGCTCGGGCATCGCCGGCATCGCCGGTGTGGCGCTGTCGCAGATCGACAATGTCAGTCCCAATCTCGGCCAGGGCTACATCATCGACTCGTTCATGGTGGTGGTGTTCGGCGGCGTGGGCAATCTGTGGGGCACGCTGGTGGGCGCCTTCACGCTCGGCGTCGCCAACAAGTTCCTCGAGCCCTATGCCGGCGCCGTGCTGGGAAAAATCGCCATCCTGGTGCTGATCATCCTGTTCATCCAGAAGCGCCCGCGCGGGCTGTTCGCCCTCAAGGGCAGGGCGGTCGAGGCATGACGGCGCTCGCTCTGACTGCTGTCCCGGGCGCAGTGCAGCCCGCAATGATGCACTGCAGACCCGCGACCCCGGTTACTTTTGACGCATCAACCGGAGTCGGAGGATCCCGATGACTCCGGCGCCGCTCACTCGCGCGCTCGATCGCGGCAGCACGGCTTTCCTGTGCGTGCTGGCCGTGCTCGCCGTTGCGGTGCCGGTGCTCAATCTGCTGCTGCCGCCATCGTCGCCGCTGCACGTTCCGACCTATCTCGTGTCGCTGTTCGGCAAATACGTCTGCTATGCGCTGCTCGCTCTCGCCATCGACCTGATCTGGGGCTATTGCGGCATTCTCTCGCTCGGCCACGGCGCCTTCTTTGCGCTCGGCGGCTACGCCATGGGCATGTATCTGATGCGGCAGATCGGCACCCGCGGCGTTTATGCCCATCCGGTCCTG
>DATFWC010000403.1:0-4442 GCA_035259885.1 Xanthobacteraceae bacterium | reverse complement strand
GCCATGTCAAAGCCTTCGCTGACCGCGACAAACGCCCGCGCGGTGCCGTCGTCGAAATAGAGCAGCGTGTCCTTGCCCAGCGGCTCGACCAGGCGCACGGGAAGCTCGGTCGACCCGTTGTGGCCGCGGCGTACGCCGACGTGCTCCGGGCGGATGCCGAGCGTGGCGCGGCCGGCCGGCACAGTCCTGAACCGCGGCGGCAGCGGGATGTCGAAGCGTGACGCCCGGAACCGCGCGCCCTCCCCCTCGCGCACGATCTCGCCGGCCACCAGGTTCATCGACGGTGAGCCAAAAAAATCCGCTACGAAATAGCTGACCGGATCGGCATAGATCTGCATGGGCGAGCCGACCTGCTCGATCTCGCCTTCGCGCATCACCACGATGCGGTCGGCGAGCGTCATCGCCTCCTCCTGGTCGTGGGTGACGAAGATGAAGGTGCGCTTGAGGGTCTGATGCAGGCGGTCGCACTCGGCGCGCAGCTCGCGCCTGAGCTTGGCGTCAAGGCTCGACAGCGGCTCGTCGAGCAGGAACGTAGACGGGTTGGTCACCAGCGTGCGCGCCAGCGCCACGCGCTGCGACTCGCCGCCCGAGCACTGGGCCGGCATCTTGTCCAACAGGTGGGCGATGCGCACCATCTCGGCGACGTCCCGCACGCGCTTCTGCCGTTCGTTCGCCGCAATGCGCTTCATGCGCAGTCCGAACTCGATGTTCTGCGCCACCGTCTTGTGCGGGAACAGCGCATGGGTCTGGAACACCATGCCGAGCCCGCGATCGCGCGGCTCGACGTCGTTGACCACGCGGCCGTCGATGCGGATTTCGCCGGCGCTCGGGTCCTCGAAGCCGGCGATCATGCGCAAGGTGGTGGTCTTGCCGCAGCCTGACGGCCCGACGAACACCACGAACTCGCCGTCCTCAATGACGAACGACAGGTCCTTGACGGCCACGACCGAACCAAAGGTCTTGGTGAGATTGACGAGCTCGATGCGCGCCACGCCTATCTCCGCACCATGCCGAAGCTGAAGCCGCGTGCCAGATGTTTCCTGATGATCAGGCCGACGATCATCAGCGGGATGGTGATGCCGACGGAGAGCGCCGCCTGGCGGCCGTAGACGCGGCCCTCGGTGGAGCCCTGGTACTTCGACAGCTCGATCGGCACCGTCGTGACCTGCGTCTTGGTGATGATGAGGGCGAGAAGATATTCGCTCCACGTCAGGATCAGGATGAACAGAAAAGTCGCCACCAGGCCGGAACGGATCAGCGGCAGCACGATCTCGAAAATGGTGCGCCAGCGGGATGCGCCGAGAATCTGCGCCGCCTGCTCGATTTCGCGCGGCACCTCGTCGATGAAGCTTTTGGTCATCCACACGGCATAGGGCAGGCTGGTGAGGAAATAGATCAGGATCAGGCCGGCAAAGGTGTCGGTGAGGCCCACCGCGGCGTAATAGAGCGACAGCGGCGCAACCACCACGATCGGCGGGATCATGCGCAGCATGAGCAGCTGGAACATGCGCGTTTCCGACAGGATGCGGTGGCGCGACACGCCGTAAGCGATGACCGAGCCGAACAGCACCGCCAGCAGTGTCGAGGTGGTGGCGATGATCGCCGAGTTGCCGAGCGAGATCAGCGGCTTCTGCGACGAGATGGCGTATTGCGTAGCGGCGTATTGCTCGGCCCCGAACCAGACATTGCGGTAGTTGTCCAAGGTCGGCGGCTCGGGAAAATACACCGGCGGCCAGGCGAACCACTGAGTGTCGGGCTTGAACGAGGTCGCGACCATCCAATAGATCGGGAAGAACGCGATGATCGCCCACAGCGTGAGCACGGCGTAGCGGATCGCCGTGCTGACGCGGCGGCGGCGCGATTTTGTCATGTGGCGCCCCCGCCCGCGGCGCCGCCATACATGGCGTCGAGCGCACGCTTCTCGCGCCGCAACAGTCTGATCGCCACGAGCACGATCACGATCATCAGCAGCATGACGATGTAAGACATCGCCGCGCCCTTGGAGATCTCAAAATACTGCCAGGTGGTGAGGAAGATGTAGATCGGCAGCGTCTCGGTGGCGGTGCCGGGCCCGCCCTGCAGCAGCGCCCAGGTCTTGGGAAACTCGGCCATGGCTTCGAGGAAGCGCAGCACCAGCGCCAGGAAGATGACGGGACGCAGCAGCGGGAGCTGCACCTCCCAGAAAATGCGCCAGCGCGAGGCACCAAGAATCTCGGCCGCCTCCAGCGGCTCGCGCGGCACGGCGGCGAGGCCCGCCAGCATGATGATGAAGGAGAACGGCGTCCAGTTCCAGATTTCGAGCAGCATCACGGTGGGCAGCGCGATGTTCGGATTGGTCAGCCAGGCGGGCTTGAACTCGATGCCGCTGAGGCGGGTGACGAGATCGTTGATGGGTCCGCTCTGGTAGAGCAGCATCTCGCCCGTATAGGCGACCACCACCGGCACGGTGAGCATCGGCAGGATGAAGATCGCGTAGTAGACCGCCTGGCCGCGGAACGGCTTGTGCATCAGGTAAGCGAGTGCAAAGCCGAAGACGAAGCAGCCGATGGTCGAGCCGGTGGCAAAGGCGAGCGAGCGCACGACCGCCCAGCCGAAGCGCGGGTCGGTCAGCACCTCGGTGAACAGGTCGAGGCCGACGAACTCGGCTTCCGACCAGGAGCCGAGGTAGACGGTCCACTGGTGGAACGAGAAATAGAGCTGCAGGAACAGCACCGGGAGCAGGACCAGGGCGATCAGCGCGATCAGCGGGGCGAGGATCGACCACTTGAAGCGCCGCACCGCGCGCCGGCGCGAGAACTCGCGGGTGGAGGCAGGCGGCGCATCAGCGGCGGTATAGTTCATTGCGAGCTCGACGCCATCGCTGCGGTCATTCCGGGACGCCGCGCAGCGGCAGGCCCGGAATCCATGACCACCGGCGGCGTCCATCTCGCACTGACGGTGTTCATGGATTCCGGCCCTCGCGCTGCGCGCTCGGCCGGAATGACCACGCCCCCTACGCCGCCGGCTTGTCGCGCTTCGGCATCACGGCCTTGTAGCTTGCCAGTTCCTCCTTGAGCTTGGTGCGGCCGATGCGGCGGACGATGGCGTTCCATTCGTCCTCGGTCTTCTTGAGCACGTCCTTGGCAGCAAGCTGGCCGACATAGGCTTCGGACAGGTTCTTGCCCAGCGTGTCCTGGAACTCGAGGTAGCCGGTCAGGTAGACCGGCGGCGACACCACCTGGAAGTTCGCTTCAATCGCCTTGATCGCCGCCGGGCTGTAGGCCTTGATGACTTCGGGCGCCGTCATGTGCTCCTTGGCCCAGGCGTCGTTGAATGTGTTCACCGGGTCGGACACGATCGGGATCGAGTTCTTGCCCGAGCCGAGCCACAGGGCGAAATAGGCGGCCTGCGCCTTGCGCGGGCTGTAGCGGTTGATCAGGAGCGCGGCGAGCGGCGACGAGATCGACCGGTGGATGCGCTTGCCGGAAAAGTCAGAGCCGGGCACCAGGCCGTACAGCCACTTGCCCGCCGTCTTCGACTTTTCCGGGTTCTCGTTGAACTTGGCCGAGCCGTCCCAGTACTGGCAGCTCACCGTGTGTCCGGCGGCGTTGCGCGGGATCATCTGAGCCGTGCCCCAGCCGGCCGATTCCGGATGCGCAACCTTCTTGTCCGCCAGGTAGATGTCGACGGCATATTGGCCGGCCGGCGTATTGATGGTCGGCTTCATGTCGTCGTCGAACGGGAAGCCGCCGGCGCTGTAGAAGATCATGTACCACCAGGTCGGACCGTTGGCACGGTTGCGCAGGCTGCCCGATCCATAGAGATCCTTGGACGGATCCATGAACGCTTCCTGGATTTGCAACTCTTCTTCCCAGGTGGTCGGGAAAGCGGGCTCCTTGCCGTGCTTGTCGGCAAAGCGCTTCCTGTTGTCAGGATTCTCCAGCAAGTCCTTGCGCACGTACTGGATATGGACGTTGCCGTCGGTCGGCACGCCGAACGTCTGACCCTTGTAGGTCATGAAGTTGGCATAGTCGGCGACCGCCTCGATCTTGAAGTCGGCCTTCTTCATGTACTCGTCGAGCGGCTCGAGATAGCCGGCCGAGGCGAGCGACGGAATCATGTTGGAGTCGATATGGATGAAGTCGAACTGCGGCGAGCGCGACAGCGCCTCCGCCATGGCGCGCTGCGGCGCGTCGAAGATGGAAATGTCCTGGACGGCGCCTAGCCCGATGCCGGTCTGCTTCTTGAACTCGGCGATCACCGGCTGCATGGGCACGAGATAGGGTGACCAGATCATCCCGGTGACCTCGCCGGCGCCGAGCGGCTTGGCCGCCGTCACCACGCGCTCCTCCAGGCTCGCGCCCAGCGCCGGGCGGCCGGGAAGGAAATTCGCAATGGTCAGGCCGAGGCCGCCCCCGACCACGGCACGACGTGAGATGCGTTCCGTCCTCATCGTTTCCTCC
>DATFWC010000402.1:0-7331 GCA_035259885.1 Xanthobacteraceae bacterium | reverse complement strand
CGATCGACGTGACGAACGACGGCAACATGACGCTGACTGACCCGGTGGTCAGCGATCCGTTCGTGTCGGACCTGGCGCCGGTCACCGCCGGCGGCTTCAACAGCGGCGATGCCGATCACGACGGCAAGCCCGACGTCGGGGAGACGTGGCACTACACGGCAAACCATGCCGTGAGCCAGGCCGAGATCGACGCCGGTGGCAGCATCGCCAACACGGCGTCGGTCACCACCGACCAGGGCGCCACGGCGAGCGGCGACGCCAGCGTGACGGTGGTGCAGCACCCGCATCTGACCCTGGAGAAGAGCGGGACCTGGGTCGACGGCGACGCCGACGGATTGGCGGATCCGGGCGAGCACATCGACTACTCCTTCCTCGTCACCAACGACGGCAACGTGACGCTGCACAATGTTGTGGTGAACGACCCGCTCCTAGGCGGGCCCGTGAGCGGTCCGGATTCGGGCGACAGCATCAATCCCGGCGTCCTCGACGTCGGCGAGACGTGGACCTTCCATGCCGACTACGCGATTCTCCAGGGCGACATCGACGCCGGGCACGTGCACAACACGGCGACGGCGACGGCACTGGGCCCGCAAAACCAGCCGGCAAGCGATAACGCCGACAACGATACGACCCTGCCGCAAAGCGCGCACCTGATGTTCGCCAAGACCGGGCTATGGACGGACGGCGACGCCGATGGATTCGCTGATGCCGGCGAGCAGGTCCACTACACGTTCGTGGTGACGAATGACGGCAATGTCTCGCTGCACAACGTTGCCGTGAGCGATCCGCTGCTGGGCGGGCCGGTGAGCGGTCCGGCCTCGGGCGACAGCGTCAATCCGGGCATCCTCGATATCAGAGAAACGTGGACCTACCAGGCCGACTACGTGCTCACCCAGACCGACGTCGACAACGGCAATCTGCACAATAGTGCGGCGGCGACGGCATTGGGCCCGCAGGGCCAGACGGCGGGCGGCAACGCCAGCACCGACGTCGCGCTACCTCAGCCGCCGGCGCCGGCGATGTCCCTCGACATGTCCACGACCCAGTTCGTCGACAACAACGAGAACAATGTCGCCGACGATGGTGATCTCATTCAATTCGGCATTCTGCTGAAAAATCTGAGCGGCGACACCCTCACCAACATCATGGTAAGCGATTCGCTGGGCGCCGCGGCCGGCAGCCTGCAAACCCCGATTCCTGCGAGTCTCGACCCGCATGGCTCTCCGGGCGATACGTGGCCGAGCACGTACAACTTCTTCCTTGGTGCGTCAGATATCGCCGCCGGCCATGTCTCCGACGACCTGACCGTGACGGCATTGGACTCGCACGGTCATGCGCAAAGCGTTACGGCTCACTGGGACCAGGTCTTCCCGATCTAAAGGCTGATCCAAAAAGTCCGGCCCGGGGTTTGCCCCGGGCCGAACGGAGCAGGGTCGCCGCTCACTTGCTGCCGTTGCGCCCGTTGCGGCGGGCGAGGCGCCGCTTTTCCCGGCATTTGACGCATTTGCAGCCCTTCGGCTTGATGAAGCCGTCGAAATGGTCCTTGCCGTAGTCGTAGGTGATCTCGTCGCCCGGCTCGATGTTGCGGATGGCCGAGATGAGAATCTCGCCCTTCACGATGTCGGTCTCGGCGTTGGGCCGGCACGAGTGATTGATGTAGCGCGCGATGTTGCGCCGGGGCGACCCGTCGATCGTCCACCGGCTGTTGATCTCGAACAGGTAGCGGTTGTCGAGGTCGTCGGCGACTTTGTTGGGGATGCGCGGACCCCAGTATTTGATGATGAAGGCGCCCTTGCGGATGGGCCTTGTGGCGAACAGGCCGAGCCCCGTCCGCGAGCGTCCAAGGCGATAGGGGTGACGCGACGAGATGACTGGCATGGCGAGAGGAGAGTGCCGCTGGAAAACGAGATGCTACGCGCCTGCGCGGCGACGCTTCCATCGTCATCCCGGGAGGCCGAACGCGGCTGCCGAAGGAATGAGGCCTCGTCCTTCGACGCGTTCGCTTGGAGCGCCCCTCAAGGATGCGGCGGAAACAATCCGCACAAACGCGCGGCGGTATAGCACGGGTGCGCGCCTTTGCAACAGCATTGACGCGGCGCGCATGCAGGATGGTGGTAATAGGGCGCGCGACTGCGTCGGGTGCGCGACTGTGGGACGCCCTGCCGCGCGGCGCGTGATGACGCCGCGCGCCCCTTACTGCGCCGGCACGGTGGCGGGGCTTTCCATCTGGGCGAGGCGGTTCTTGACCGCCTTCTGCACCTTCTCGAACGCGCGCACTTCGATCTGGCGCACGCGCTCGCGCGACACGCCGAATTCCTCGGCCAGCTCCTCGAGCGTGATCGGATCGTCGGCCAGCCGGCGCGCCTCGAAGATGCGGCGCTCGCGCTCGTTGAGCACCCCGAGCGCCGCGCCCAGCGCCTTGCGCCGGTTGTCCATCTCCTCGCTCTCGGCGAGCACCGATTCCTGGCTGGCGCTCTCGTCGACCAGCCAGTCCTGCCACTCGCCGGCGTCGCCGTCCTCGCGAATCGGCGAGTTGAGCGACACGTCGCCGCCGAGCCGGCGGTTCATCTCCACCACGTCGGTCTCGGTCACGCCGAGCCGCCGCGCAATGGTCTGCACCTGGTCCGGCCGCAGGTCGCCTTCGTCGAGCGCGGAGATCCGGCTCTTGGCCTTGCGCAGATTGAAGAACAGCTTCTTCTGGTTCGCCGTGGTGCCCATCTTCACCAGCGACCACGAGCGCAGGATGTATTCCTGGATCGAGGCCTTGATCCACCACATGGCATAGGTGGCGAGGCGAAAGCCCTTGTCGGGCTCGAAGCGCTTGACCGCCTGCATCAGGCCGACATTGCCCTCGGAGATGACTTCGGAGATCGGCAGGCCGTAGCCGCGGTAGCCCATGGCGATCTTGGCCACCAGGCGCAGATGGCTGGTCACCAGCCTGTGCGCCGCATCGCGGTCGCCATGCTCGCGCCAGCTCTTGGCCAGCATATATTCCTCCTGCGGTTCCAACATGGGAAACCGCCGGATCTCTTCGAGATAGCGGGAGAGGCCGGTTTCAGCTGTCAGGATAGGCAAGGTCGCAGCACGGGCCATTAGCGCCCTCCAGGTTCAAGCCCCCGTTCCGGCGGGCTTC
Organism: Xanthobacteraceae bacterium; assembly: GCA_035259885.1. Lineage (GTDB taxonomy): Bacteria > Pseudomonadota > Alphaproteobacteria > Rhizobiales > Xanthobacteraceae > DATFWC01. The sequence goes on along the minus strand of DATFWC010000402.1, from coordinate 4,198 downwards.
GTTGCCGTCGCTTCGCGAGCCGACGGCGCATTATTTTGCAACCGCGAAACGATTGATCGCAGGTGCAGCATACTAAAGCCGAGGGGGCGAAGAAAGGATCGCCCCGGTCAAGTCGTCGTGACGCCCCCGTGACATCAGGCCAAGCTGTTGTTTTGGTTAAGGTCCCGATGCGACCTTGCGTCCTCGTCGCACGCCGTCAAGGCGCGAGATCAATTCGTAAACGGGCAAGATCGACCGGCAGTTCCGAACGGAACTCCAGATATTCCCCCGTGGCAGGATGTTCGAAACCCAACAGATAAGCATGCAGGGCCTGTCTGCCAAGATCCCCCAGGGCCTGGCGTGCGGCGGGCGGCAGATGCACGGCCTTGGTCTTGAATCCGGGCCCATACAGGTCGTCCCCCATGAGCGGATGGCCGATATGCGCCAGATGCACGCGGATCTGGTGGGTGCGGCCGGTCTCCAGCCGGCAGGCGATGAGGCTGGCGACCGGGCGGCCGTCGGTCCCGGCGTAGCGCTCCAGAACCTGCCAGTGGGTGATGGCGTCACGGCCGCCCTCGCGCACCGCCTGCTTGTCGCGGGCGCGCGGGTGACGGTCGATGGGCGCAGCGATGACGCCCTTCGGCCGGTCGGGACCGCCCCAGGCAAAGGCGAGGTAGCCGCGCACGAGCGGACCGGTGCGGCCATGGTCGGCGAACTGGGCGGCCAGCGCGCGGTGGGCGCGGTCGTTCTTGGCCGCCACCATCAGGCCGCTGGTATCCTTGTCGAGCCGATGCACGATGCCGGGCCGCTTGACGCCGCCAATGCCGGAAAGACTGTCGCCGCAATGGGCGATCAGTGCGTTCACCAGCGTGCCGCTGTCATTTCCGGCGGCCGGATGCACCACCAGGCCGGCTGGCTTGTCGATGACGATCACGTCGTCATCCTCGTAGACGATGGCGAGCGGGATGGCCTCGGCTTGCGGCGCCGCGGGCTCGGGCGGCGGCACGCTGACACTGACCACCTCGCCGGCGTTGACGCGGTAGCCGGGATCGCGGATCGTGCGGCCGCCGATCGCCACCTCGCCGGTGAGGATCAGCGCCTTGAGGCGGGTGCGCGACAGCGCGACGCGCGTGGCGAGCACGCGGTCGAGCCGATCGCCGGATTCTTCCGCCACGACCGTCACTGTCTCGACCTGTTCCGCCATGAGCGATCCGACCGATGATCTCGACCCGCAGGCCGCGCGCATCATGTCCCGCGTGCGCCTGCTGATGGTGCTGGCCGGCGCCACCACGCTGGTTGCGATCGCGGCCGTCCTGGGCGTGATCGGCTATCGTGTTTTCAAGACCGAGGGAAGGGTGGCGACCGAGGCAACGGCGCTGCTGCCCAAGGGCGCCCGCGTGCTCTCCACGGCGGCGGCCGAGGATACGATCGTCGTCACCATCGACGTCGGCGGGACGACCGAAATCCTGACCTTCGACGCCAGGACCTTGCGCCGGGTCGGCCGGCTCAAATTCGCCACCGAGCCTTGAGGGCGCGGTCGTTCCGGCGGCGCCGCACGGCCACCAGGCCGCGCCGCGCGCTTGCGAAGGCGCCATTTCGGGGCTATGTCACGGAACAGCCTGCTCCCTTCGTCTAGCGGTCTAGGACGTCGCCCTCTCACGGCGAAAACAGGGGTTCGAGTCCCCTAGGGAGCGCCAGTGATTTCAAATATGTTAGTTCAGTTGAACTTTGATCGTCTAATATCGGTCAAATATAGGCGTTGCGACCAGAATTGCTTTGCGGTGGCGGGCAGACTCAGCTCGTCGTCGCCGGGACGCGCGGCGGCAAAGGCGCCCCCCTCCGTCGCTGCGCGTCCCACCGCCAAAGGGTACAGCAATGCCGATACATGATCCCGCAACCTGGGGCGTAGCAGCCAGTGCGGTGAAGCTCCATGGCTGAAAATGCTCCGCCGCAGGGTGCGCGGTTCTCACCTGTCTACGGGCAAAGGGGCGAGCCGACCCAAGACAGCTCGCGCATGCGGCTACGCTTGGCGTCGGTGTTCCTGGATTTAGCGAGCGCCAAAGACCGCCACGAGCTTGCCCGCCTCGTATCGCAGGAGTTGGGCGTTGCCGTGCCGTAGGTTATTATGGGCACCAGTGGCAGGACTTTTTCAAGGAGTGCAATGGCCGCGACGTCTTGGATTTCGTCACCATCGCTTATAGGCACCTTTCCAAGCTCCGTCATTCGAACCTGGCACAGAATTGGCTCAGGGAAGTGCAGCGGATCTTTGCGGAAGAGAACCTCCACTATACGGATCGACGCTGCCCACTTTTACCGACATGACGGACACTCCGCTCCACCACGCCGTGGTCGTGGGTGCTCAGGCCGCACGCGCAGCAGTCGGCCATGCCAGCGATAGGTTTACTCAACTGCCGCAGTAGGAGGCCGCATCGAGGATGTCAGGCTGCAGGGCTCGTGGCGGCGCCGGAGACCGGCCTGACGCGCGCGAACATGCTGCGGGCGTTCCAGGTTGGGAACGCTCTTATCAGCGACGGCGGGCCATCGAGTTGGATGCGGCCCTCGCCGGTGGCTTGGGCCCAGGTGACCTGGCCGGCGTGCCATTTGATGAAGGCTTCCGCTTCCGCCCTGATGTAGAGGTCCTCTTCGAAGCCGGGGTTTGTCTTGCAGATCTCGGTGTCTCCGAGCTCGATGAGAAGCCAATAGCGCTCACGGTGCGGCCGGCCGGTAAATTCGAAACGGATGACGACGCGTCGATCTGGCAGCCGGTCTCGGCGGAGCGCGTTGCACATCGACCACAGGGCCACAAAGGGGTCGAGGTGCTCGGGGGCGATCTCGAGCCAACGCGCCCCCCACTCGCCGAGCGACTGGCAGACCGTGAAGAGGTCGTGGCCCGCAGACGTGAGCTTGTAGTGGTGCCCGCGCCCGTCCGGTTTGGGCGCGGATTCGACGACACCGAGCCGTTCGAGCTGCCTGAGCCGCTGTGAGAGCAGCGTACGGGACAGTCCGGGCGCGCCCTCCAATATCTCGCTGAAGTTCCCGCAACCAAGGTACAAGTTGCGGATGATCAGCGGTGTCCAGCGCTCGGCGAAAATCTCGGCGCCGCGGGCGATGGGGCAATATTGGCCGTATGTCCTCACAAAGGCAGTTTTGCGCACCCGCCTTCGGTTGTGGAGTCCAGATTCTTGACTATCCGGCTGCGGTCCGCCGTGATCCGATGCCGCCTCTCGAACAGAGGAGGACACCATGACGACACCGGCACCCGCGGAAGTCGGCCACGGGATCAAGGGACCAACCGTCGTGGAGATCGACGCGTTCCGAGGCCGGCTTATTAGTGCCGACCACACCGACTATGACGTCGCCCGTGCAATCTGGAACGGCACTATTGACCGGCGCCCGCACCTGATCGCCCGATGCATCGGGACCGCCGACGTGGTCGCGGCGATGCGCTTCGCTCGCGATCACGATCTGGAGATTGCCATAAGGGGCGGAGGCCACAACGTGGCGGGCACCGCCGTTTGCGACGACGGGATCGTTATCGACCTCTCGGCGATGCGGGGCGTGCGAGTCGATCCCGCCAACCGTAGGGCCTGGGTGCAGGGTGGTGCGCTGTGGGGCGATGTCGACCACGAGACACAGGCGCACGGTCTGGCCACCACTGGCGGAATCGTGAGCCACACCGGAGTCGCCGGGCTCACCCTCGGCGGTGGCGTCGGCTGGCTGATGCGCAAGCACGGCCTCACGATCGACAACCTACTCGCCGTCGACATCGTAACGGCCGACGGCGGGCTGCTGCGGGCGTCCAAGGACGAGCACCCCGACCTGTTCTGGGCATTGCGAGGGGGCGGTGGCAACTTCGGCGTGGTCACCTCGTTCGAGTTCCGCCTCAACTCCGTCGGGCCCACCGTCCTGGCCGGGCCCATCCTCTGGGACGCGACCGACGCCGGGGAGGTCCTCCGCTTCTACCGCGACTTCGTCCGCGACGCTCCCGACGAGCTCGGCACGGTCGTGAGGTTCGGCACCGCGCCGCCGCTGCCGGTCATCCCCGAGGATCTGCACTGGCGCCCGGTGGTGATGATCGGCACCTGCTACGCCGGGCCGATCCAGGACGGTGAGCAGGTGCTCCGCCCGCTCCGTACATCCCGGACACCTCTCCTCGACCTCGTCGGACCCGCGCCGTACGTGGGATTCCAAGGCGCGCTCGACTCGACCGTCGTCCACG
>DATFWC010000401.1:0-3149 GCA_035259885.1 Xanthobacteraceae bacterium | reverse complement strand
CTCGCCATCGACCTGATCTGGGGCTATTGCGGCATTCTCTCGCTCGGCCACGGCGCCTTCTTTGCGCTCGGCGGCTACGCCATGGGCATGTATCTGATGCGGCAGATCGGCACCCGCGGCGTTTATGCCCATCCGGTCCTGCCCGACTTCATGGTGTTCCTCAACTGGCCGGAGCTGCCGGTCTATTGGTACGGCTTCCAGCACTTTCCCTATGCGGCCCTGATGGTGGTACTGGTGCCCGGCGCGCTCGCCTTCGTGTTCGGCTGGTTCGCGTTCCGCAGCCGCGTCACCGGTGTCTATCTCTCCATCATCACCCAGGCGCTCACCTATGCGCTCATGCTCGGCTTCTTCCGCAACAATTTCGGCTTCGGCGGCAACAACGGCCTGACCGACTTCAAGGATATTCTGGGCTTCAACGTGCAGGCGCAGGGAACGCGCGCCGTCCTGTTTGCCGCGTCGGTCGTGGCGCTCATGCTCGGCTTCCTGGTCTGCCGCGCCATCGTGACGTCCAAGTTCGGCAAGGTGCTGATCGCCATCCGCGACGCCGAGGCGCGCACCCGCTTCCTTGGCTATCGCGTGGAATCCTATAAGCTGTTCGTGTTCACCTTGTCGGCCTGCATGGCCGGCATCGCCGGCGCGCTCTACGTACCGCAGGTCGGCATCATCAACCCGAGCGAATTTTCTCCCGCCAATTCGATCGAGGCGGCGATCTGGGTGGCGGTCGGCGGGCGCGGCACCCTCACCGGCGCCATCGTCGGTGCCGTGCTGGTCAACTACGCCAAGACCACGTTCACCACCGGCGCGCTCGCGCCCTACTGGCTGTTCGTGCTGGGCGGCCTGTTCATCGCCGTGACGCTGCTGCTGCCGCGCGGCATCGTCGGCACCGTCCGCCACTGGTCGGCCGCGCGCCGAGCCCGGGCTGATGCGGCCGCGGCGTCGGCGCTGCCGCCGGCCATGCCGGATCCGCGACCCGCCGAGTGAGGCATCCCATGGACATGCGCACCACCACCGCGATGCTCTACCTCGACGGCGTCACCGTGTCGTTCGACGGCTTCCGCGCCCTGAACAAGCTCTCGTTCACGGTCGAGCCGGGTGAGATGCGCGCCATCATCGGCCCCAACGGCGCCGGCAAGACCACCATGATGGACGTGGTCACAGGCAAGACCCGTCCCGACGAGGGCGACGTCCTGTTCGACGGCAGCCACGATCTCACCCGCCTCGACGAGACCGAGATCGCCGAACTCGGCATCGGCCGCAAGTTCCAGAAGCCGACCGTGTTCGACAGCCACACGGTCGAGGACAATATCTTGCTGGCGCTCAAGAGCGATCGGCGCGCCCGCGCCACCCTGTTCCGCTGCGAGAACGGCGAGGCCGGCGCGCGCATCGATGGCATCCTCGACATCGTCCACCTGGCCCCGGTGCGCAGGCGGGTGGCGGGCGGCCTCTCGCACGGCCAGAAGCAGTGGCTCGAGATCGGCATGCTGCTGGCGCAGGATCCAAAGCTCCTGCTGGTGGACGAGCCGGCCGCTGGCATGACCGACGCCGAAACGCGCCAGACCGCCGAGCTGCTGAAGGAAATCAACCGCACACACACCGTGATCGTGGTCGAGCACGACATGGCCTTCGTGCGCGATCTGGGCGTCAAGGTGACCGTGCTGCACGAGGGCGCCGCCATTGCCGAAGGCTCCATCGATCAGGTGTCGAGCAACGAGCGGGTGATCGAAGTGTATCTGGGGAGGTGAGCGTGCGCGGTGTGACTCATAGATATCGGCCGTCATCCCGGACGGCGAGCGTAGCGGGCCGATCCGGGACCCAAGTATCCCGGCATCACGAAAAGGTCACGGCAGGGGTACTTGGGTCCCGGCTCTCGCGGCGGAGCCTGCCCCGGACTTGACCCGGGGCGCTCGGCCGGGATGACAGCCGCATAATGGGCATGCCTGAGGAACCACAATGCTCGACGTGAGAGGAATCGATCTCCACTACGGCGCCGCGCAGGCGCTGCGCGGCATCAAGCTTGGCGCCGAGCCCGGCAAGGTGACCTGCGTGCTCGGCCGCAACGGGGTGGGCAAGACCAGCCTGCTGCGCGCGCTGACCGGCCACCATCCGGTGAGCGGCGGGACCATTCATTTCGACGAAGCGGACATTACCCGCCTGAAACCCTACGAGCGGGCCCGCCGCGGCATCGCCTACGTGCCGCAGGGCCGCGAGATTTTTCCGCTGCTCACCGTGCAGGAGAATCTCGAGACCGGGTTCGCGCCACTCGGGCGCCTGGACCGCACCATCCCCAACGACGTGTTCTCGCTGTTTCCCGTCCTGCACGACATGCTCCGCCGGCGCGGCGGCGACCTCTCCGGCGGCCAGCAGCAGCAGCTCGCCATAGGCCGCGCCCTGGTCATGCGGCCGCGGCTGCTGCTGCTCGACGAGCCCACCGAGGGCATTCAGCCGTCGATCATCAAGGACATTGCCCGCGCCATCGCCTACCTGCGCAACCTGGGCAACATCGCCATCCTGCTGGTCGAGCAGTATCTCGACTTTGCGCGCGAACTCGGCGACCATTTCGTCGTGATGGAGCGCGGCGCCATCGTGTATTCGTGCACCCGCGACAGCATGGACGAGGCGACACTCAAGCGCGTGCTGGCGCTCTAGGTTCTCGGACGACGCTATGGCCGTGTCGGTCTTGGCAAATGCAGCGCAGACCTTTGCCGCCAATCGCGCGCGCGGCCATGTCGCGCTGTCGGTGGCGGCGGCGCGCGGGGTCACGCGGCGCCGGCAGGTGGGTGAGGCGGGCTCGCTGCGCGTGCGCTTTCCCGGCCCGGTCGCGGCCGATCTCGAGGCCGTGATCGTCAACACGGCCGGCGGCATTGCCGGCGGCGATCAGCTCGCGCTCGACATCGCGGTGGGCGCGGCGGCGCGCCTTGCCGTCACGACGGCGGCGGCCGAGAAGGTCTATCGCTCGCTTGGGCCGGCCGCGGTCGTCAATCTGACCCTTACGGTGGAGGCGAATGGCGCGCTGGCCTGGTTGCCGCAGGAGACGATCCTGTTCGATCGCGCGCGCCTGCGGCGCACCATCGAGGTGGACCTGGCCGGGAATGCCACGCTGGTGCTCGCCGAGGCGCTGGTGTTCGGCCGCGCCGCGATGGGTGAGGCGG
>DATFWC010000400.1:0-18818 GCA_035259885.1 Xanthobacteraceae bacterium | reverse complement strand
GTCAACGACCCGCACCGAGCGCGGAAGCGAGCTGCCGACCGAGACATCGACGTTCACGCTGGTGTTCGAGAACTTCTGCCGCTCGATCACCTGGTTGAACTTGGTCTGCACCTCGGGCGTCGCCGCCGCGTTCGACCCCTGGGTCCTGGTCGAGCTCTGGCTCGTGCCCGACCCGCGGTTCGACCCAGCCTGGTTGCCTTGGGTCGTTCCGGACGGAGCGGTCTGGCCCTGCTGCGCCGCAGGCTCGTTGCCGCGCTTGCCGCGCTCGCCCCTGGCCGGCTGCTCGGATTGGCCGGTGGTCGAGCGGTCTTTTCCTTGCGGCGAGGAGCTTGCCTTGGGCTGGGCGCCCGACTTCTGGCCTTCCGGCTGTGTACCAGAGGTGCCCGAAGACTGGCCGGTCGTGCCTTTCTCCATGTCCTTGGCGCCGGACTTCTTCATATCCTGGGCGCCGGACTTCTGACCGGACTTGGACCTGTCCTCGGACCCGGCAGCGCCTTGGCCGGTCGTCTGCCGGCCCTCGCCGGACATGTTGCCCTTGTCGCGACGCTCCTGCTGGGCGGACTGGCCGGCCTTCGGCGCGCCCATGTCATCACGCGATTTCGCCTTGGGCTCGCGCTGCTGCGCTTTCGATGCCGGCTGGTCGCTGGTTGCGGCCGGACTTTGTTGCGATGGCGAGTTCTGCGCCACCGCCATGGGCCCTGCCAGAAGGGCCGCGACAGCGACCGACGCTAGCAAAACTTTCCTCATGGGAGGCTCCTGTTCGTTGTTTTTACCAGCCGCTTTCTGCGGCAGTAGAATCAACAACGTGCGGTATGGCGAGTTCCGCCCGCGCGCCGTCGCGGCGTTCGTTAAATTCTGGCAAGGCGGGCGATGAGGAGGGAACGGATCGGCGTGATGCGCGCGTTCATCGCGCGTTCATGATGCGGCCTGCCGCCACGCGGAGCTCGGCGCCGCAGCGGGCGGCGCCGGCTGGCCGGTCCAATGGTCGAGGAACGCGTCCAGCCACATGCGAATGGCATAGTCGTGAATGGCGCGGCCTTCGAAATGCGCGGCGCGCGGGCAGGCGCCGGGCAGCTCCATGCGGGCGGCGCCGCGCGTGGTCCACCGGCACATCATGGCGTGGGTGACCTCCGGATGGAACTGGACCGCGTAAGCGGCCGGACCCCAGCGGAACATCTGGACCGGAAAGGCGTCGCCTTCGGCCAGCAGCTGGGCCCCGCGCGGCAGATCAAAACCCTCGCGATGCCACTCATACACATGATCCGGCCACGCGGCGCACATGGCGCGGCCGGCGCTGGTCGGCCTGATCGGGTAGTAGCCGACCTCCACCTGCCCGTCGCGGTGGCAAAAGACGGTGCTGCCGAGATGGCGCGCGAGAATCTGCGCCCCGAGGCAGATGCCGAGGAAAGGCTTTTCCTCCTTGAGCGGCACCTTGAGCCACTCGATCTCGCGGCGGACGAACTCTTCCTCGTCGTTGGCGCTCATCGGGCCGCCGAAGATCACGGCGCCGATGTGGTGTTCCAGGGTCTCGGGCAGCGGGTCGCCGAAGCGCGGCCGGCGGATGTCGAACGTGAAGCCGCGGCTCTTGAGTGCCTGTGCGACCCGGCCGGGCGTCGAATGCTCCTGATGCAGGATGAACAGAACCGGTAAGGGCATGAATCGGCAGAGCATCTGGCGTTCGGTCCGGATTGCATAGCGGCTTCGCACCTGAATGCAAAGGCTGTGCCGGCGCGTGCCCGCCCGGACCTCAGCGCCGTTTCGGCCAGCGCTGGGGCAGGGCGCGCCCCCGCATGGTCCGGTCGGTGGCGCCAAGGAGGATCCGCCTCGGTGCCGCGCACACCACGAAGCGGAGCAGTTTATTGCCCCAGCCGGGAACCACCACGCGCTTGTTGCGCATGAGTCCATCATAGCCCTGCTGCGCCACCCACTCGGCAGAGCGGGTGAGCAGGCGCGGCAATTTCTTTGCATCGATGCCGGCGCGCCCGTGAAACTCGGTCGGCACCGGTCCTGGACACAAAGCGGTGACGCGAATCCCCAACGGCGCCAGCTCGGTGTGCAAGGCCTCGCTGAACGAGACCACGTAGGATTTGGTTGCGTGGTAGAGCGCCATCCCGGGGCCGGGCAGAAAGGCCGAGATCGAGGCGACGTTGAGGATGCCGCCGCGCTGCCGCGCCAGGCTGTCGATGAAGCGCAGCGACAGATCGGTGAGCGCGCGCACGTTGAGATCGATCATGGCGAGCTGCTCGCTGCGGTCGAGCTCGGCGGCGCGGCCGACCAGGCCATAGCCGGCATTGTTGACGATATAGGCGGCCTCCAGCCCGCGCGCGCCGAGCTCGCGCCCGATCCGCACCGGCGAGTCGACGCGCGTCAGGTCGATGGGAATGACCAGCGGACGGTTTTTTGCGCGCGCCGCGATGTCGTCCGCCAGCGCGTTCAGCAAGGGCTGGCGGCGTCCCACCACGGCAAGGTCGTGGCCATTGGCGGCGAATACGCGCGCCAGCGCCGCGCCAATGCCGGAGGAGGCGCCGGTAATCACCGCAACGGGCTTCAATGCGGTCATCGCAACACCCGGCGGAAAAATGTCGGCGCGCGTTGTGCAGGCGGTCGCATGGCGACGCGCATGGCCCACAGCTTGCCGGGCAGCAGGACCACGCGGGGAATGAGCGGCAGCAGGTGTCGGAGGATCTTGTTGCCGGCGCCCGGCACCACCAGCCGCTGTCCGGCCATGAGCCCGGCGAAGGCTTCCTGGGCGACGAATTCCGGCGAGCAGGCGAGCGCGCGCGGCAGCGCCGCGCGAATACCGGCACGCGTCTGGAAGCGCGTCGGGACCGGTCCCGAGCACAGCGCCGTGACGCGCACGCCGGGCTTCAGCTCGCGATGGAGCGCCTCGCTGAACGACAGCACGAAGGTTTTGGTGGCGTTGTAGACCGCCATGCCCGGGCCGGGCAGGAAGGCCGAGACGGAGGCGACGTTGAGCAGGCCGCCGCGGTGACGCTTGAGGCTGTCGACGAAGCGCAGCGACAGGTCGGTCAGCGCGCGAACGTTGAGATCCACCATGGCGAGCTGCTCGGCGGGATCGAGCTCGGCGGCCGCACCCACCAGCCCGAAGCCCGCGCAATTGACAACGAACGCGGGCTCGGCGCCGTGCGCGGCCAGCCGCTCGGCAATGCGCGCCCCGACATCGTGCTGGGTCAGGTCGAACGGCAGCGTGATCGGCCGCACGCGCGCGGCCGCGGCGATTTGGTCGGCGAGCACGTCGAGCTGCGGGTCGGGCAGGGCGACCAGCACCAGGTCGTGGCCGTGCGCGGCGAATACGCGGGCCAGTGCGGCGCCGATCCCCGAGGATGCGCCGGTGATGAGGACGACCGGGCGCGCCGTCATGACCGGACGTCTCTGAATGCGAGGTCGGGGACATTGACCCCCACCTTATTCCTCCCCCTTTCAGGGCGAGGAAAGTGTCCGCACCCCGCGCGGCGCTTCGAACGGCACAGCGCGCGTGCGGCTTGCTTCTCCCTCCCGCTGCAAGGGCGAGGGATGGGGTGGGGGTCCCATGAGGCACTGATCTGCTGCAATGGCCAAAGGCTATGCGTCATCGCCGGCCTGCTGCTCTCCGGCGACGCGGCGGCGAATCTCGACGCGGTCGCGCGAGGACACGTTGAGCAGGTCTGCGGCGCGCCAGACCAGGTTGTCCTCGAACTCATTGAGCCGTCCGTCCGCATAGATGACTTCCCACATCATCTCGACGATGCGCCGGCGCCCGTCGTCGTCGAGCTGGTGATTGAGATTACTGGTGAAATGATAGAGATCGACGGCTTCGTTCTCGGCGGCGGTCGCCTCGTCGATGAGCTCGAGCGTGGCGGCGTCGTCGAGGTCGAAGCAATGCTTGAGCACCGCCTGCAGCTTGTCGCGCTCGGCCGTGGTCATCTCGCCGTCGATCGTCGCGGCATGCACCAGCAGGGCCGCGGCCGCGAGCCGATAATCGTTTTCTGCAAAACGCGCCGGATGTTTGGCGCCGCCGGTCAGATCGGCGAGAAAATTCTTCAGGTTTTCAAGCATGCGCACCGCAAGGCCATGGCGAAGGCGCAGATGCCACGCCCCTGCGCCCAAGTCCAGCCTGCGTCACGCCGCGGGGACAAATCCCTCGTGCACCGTGAGCAACCGCTGCGCGAAGTCGGCGATTGCCGACACCGTCCCCGCAGGCTGGTCGAGGTGCGGCGAGTGCCGGCAGTCGTTCAGGACCAACGCCTCGACCGGACAGTAGGTTTCCTGCTCGGCCATCGCGATCTGCGCCGTCGTGCCGTATTGGTCGTCGGCGCCCTGTACGATCAGGATCGGCACCCGCACGTGCGCGAGACGGTCGTCGATCCGCCAGTCGCGCGAGCCCGGATCGAGCCAGGCCGAGTTCCAGACATAGAAGGCAGTATCCACGTTGGCGCCATGATGGCGCGACAGGCGCGCGCGCAGATCGCCGCGCTCATAGGCCTCCTTGGCGGCCACGATGCTGCGGATCGACAGATCCTCGACGAAGAAATGCGGCGCCATGAGCACCAGCCCGCGCACGCGGAAATCCTGGGCGCCCCCGGCGTAGATCGTGGCGATGGAGGCGCCGTCGCTGTGGCCGACCAGGACGGCCTTGCGCACGGCGGCCTGGTCGAGCACCGCGGGCAGCACCTCGAAGGCCTCCTCGTCCATGTAGCGCAGCGACGGCGGGCGGGCGACCGGGTCCGATCCGCCATAGCCGGGCCGCGAATAGACGAGCACGCCATAGCCGGTGCGCGCCGCAAGCGCGCGGGGAAAATCGCGCCACATCGAGACGCAGCCCAGCCCTTCGTGGAGCAGCACCAGCGTCGGCGCCCGGTCGGGCGGCGGCCCGTGCCATTCGGCTTCGATGCGCCGGCCAGCGATGACGATGTTCAGATCCATGCGTTTCAAGGCTCGGCGTCCTGCTGGCGCAGCACGAAGCGCTGGATCTTTCCGGTGGCGGTCTTGGGCAGCTCGCTGCGGACCTCGATCCAGCGCGGATACTTCCACGGGCCGGCCTTGTTCTTGACGTGGTCCTTCAGGGCGTCGAACAGCTTTTCGTCGGCCGAGAAACCCTGCTTGAGCACGATGAAGGCCTTGGGCTTGATCAGCCCGTCGCCGTCCTCCTTGCCGATGACGGCCGCCTCGAGCACCGCCTCGTGCGCCACCAGCACGGCCTCGACCTCGAACGGCGAGAGCCAGGAGCCGCTCACCTTGAACATGTCATCGGTGCGGCCGCAGTACTGGTAGTAGCCGTCGCCGTCGCGCATGTATTTGTCGCCGGTGTACGTCCATTCGCCGGCGAAGGTGCGCCGGCTCTTCTGGCGTTGGTTCCAGTACCCTTCCGCCGCCGAAGGTCCGCGCACCACGAGCTCGCCCACCTCGTCGATCCCGACCTCGGCCCCGCTTTCGTCGAGGATCCGGGCGTCATAGCCCGGCACCGGCTTGCCCGACGATCCGTAGCGGATGTCGCCCGGGCGGTTGCTCAGGAAGATGTGCAGCATCTCGGTCGAGCCGATGCCGTCCAGAATGTCGACGCCCACCCGTTCGCGCCACTGCTGCCCGATATGGGCGGGCAGCGCCTCGCCGGCGGAGACACAGATGCGCAAGCGGTCGGAGCCGGCGCCGCGCGGCAGATCGTTGCGCGACAGCATCGCGGCGTACAGCGTCGGCACTCCGTAGAAGATGGTGGGCTGCTCGCGCCGCATCACGTCGATGACGGCGTCGGGCGTCGGCCGCCCGGGAAACAGCGCTGCGGTGGCGCCCACTGACATGGGAAACGACATGGCGTTGCCCAGCCCATAGGCGAAGAACAGCTTTGCGGCCGAAAAAACCACGTCATCTTCGCGGATGCCGAGCACGTCCTGGCCGAACAGTTTTGCCGTCGCCATCAGGCTCGCATGCACGTGCTTGGTGCCCTTGGGAACGCCGGTCGAACCCGACGAGTAGAGCCAGAACGCCACCTCGTCGCTGAGGGTGGCGGCCGTGCCGGTCTCAACAGACGCGCGTGCCAGCACATCGTCGAACAGGTAGGTCTCGTGGCTGCCGAAAATGTCCTTATCCTTGGGCTCGCCGCCAGCGATCACGATAACGCGCAGCTGCGGCAGCCGGTCGATCACCGGCGCAACGGTTTTTGCCAGCGCCGCTGACACCACGAGCGCTTCGGCGCGGCTGTCTTCCAGCATGTAGGCATATTGCTCGGCATTGAGCAGCGTATTGAGCGGCATGGCCACGATGCCGGCGCGGATCGCGCCCCAGAAGGCGATCGGAAAATCCACGGTGTCGAGCATCACCAGGGCGACGCGGGATTCCTGACGCAGTCCCAACGCCCGCAGCGCATCGGCGCAGCGGCCGGTGGCTGCCTGCAGTTCGGCATAGGAGAGGCTGCGCGTGCCGTCGCCGAATGCGCGCTTTCCACCGGCGCCGCGCGTCGCGTTGGCGTCGACGAAATCGGCGGCGGCGTTGTAGGGCCGGCGCTGCAAAAAATCCTCCGCCGACGTCGCCATGATTCCTCCCGGACGGTGTTGCTGGCGTGCGTTGCCATATTTTGCCGCCGCCAGCGCTGGTTTGGAAGGCCGCGACCGGCTACCCCGGCGCTCAAACCGGCGATACAGTTTCCATATGACCAAATTGCTCGACCAGGGAATACAGGCAGTCCGGGAGCTCCCCGCTGAACGTCAGGATATGGCTGGCGAATTGCTCCTGACGTTGGCAGCCGCCAAGCCATACTACCAGCTCACACAGGCGCAAATTGACGACCTGAGACTTGCCATCGGAGAGGCGGACCGTGGCGAATTCGCCTCCGACATGGAAGTGGCCGAGACCCGGAAGAAGTTCGGCCTTTGAAGCTGCGGTAAGGCGTGGACGTGCAGCTTGCTCCACCTCGCCCCGCGTGCGGGGAGAGGTCGACTTGCGAGCGGAGCCCTTGCGGAGCGAAGCAAGTCGGGTGAGGGGGCAGTTCCACAAGCTCAGACTCGCGGCCATGCCCCCTCACCCGGATTCCTTCGCTGCGCTCGGAATCCGACCTCTCCCCGCACGCGGGGAGAGGTGGCGCAAGCCGCATTGCCGCGCCTCAAATCCCCAGATAGCGGTGCTGTACGTCGGGCGCGGCGGCGAGCGCCTGCGACGTGCCGGTCCACACCACGCGGCCGCGCTCGATCAGGTAGTGCCGGTCGGCGATGCGGGTCAGCGCCTCGACGTTCTTGTCGATCACCAGGATGGCGAGGCGGTCGGCCTTGAGGCGGTCGAGGCAGCGCCAGATCTCAGCGCGCACGAGCGGCGCCAGCCCTTCGGTCGCCTCGTCGAGGATGAGCAGGCGCGGATTGGTCATCAGGGCGCGGCCGATCGCCAGCATCTGCTGCTCGCCGCCGGAGAGCTGGTTGCCCATGCTGCCCTGCCGCTCCTTGAGGCGGGGGAACAGCTCATAGACCCGGTCCAGCGTCCATTCGGCGTCGCCGTGGCGGCGCGCCGCGGTGGCGACCAGGTTCTCGCGGGTGGTGAGGTTGGGAAAGATCTGGCGCCCCTCCGGGACCAGGCCGATGCCGAGCTGGGCGATACGGTAGGCCGGCAGATGGCGGATCTCCTGTCCGCCGAAGCGGATCGAGCCGGCCATGGCGGCGGTCAGGCCCATGACCGAGCGCACGGTCGTGGTTTTGCCCATGCCGTTGCGCCCCATCAGCGTGACCATCTCGCCCGGGCCGATGGCGAGCGTGATGCCGAACAGCACCTGCGAGCGGCCGTAGCAGGTCTCGACGCCATCGAGCTCGAGCAGCTTTGCGTCAGCCATGGGCGACCACCTGCTGCTCGCCCAGATAGGCCTCGCGCACCTCGGCATTCTGGCGGATGGCGTCGGGGGCGCCGGACGCAATGACGCGGCCGTAGACCAGCACCGTGATGCGGTCGGCGAGCGCGAACACGGCCTCCATGTCGTGCTCGATCAGCAGGATGGTGAGCTCCTGCTTGAGCTCGCGCAGCATGCGCACCATGCGGGCGGATTCTTCCGGCCCCATGCCGGCCATGGGCTCGTCCAGGAGCAGCATGCGCGGGCGCGTGGCCAGCGCCATGGCGATCTCGAGCTGGCGGTGCTCGCCGTGGCTGAGGTTGGCGACGAGCACCTCCGCGCGGGAGCCGAGACCGACCCGTTCGAGCGCGGCGCGCGCCGGCGCGCGCAGCTCCGGCTCGCGGCGGGCATTGCGCCAGAAGCGGAACGAGTGGCCGGCATGCGCCTGCACGGCCAGTGCCACGTTGTCGAGCGTGGAAAAATCGAGGAACAGCGAGGTGACCTGGAACGAGCGCGCCAGCCCGAGCTGGCTGCGGCGATACACCGGCACGGCCGTGATGTCGGCGCCGTCGAAGCGGATGCGGCCGGCATTGGGGGCAAGCTCGCCGGTGAGCTGGGCGATCAGCGTGGTCTTTCCCGCGCCGTTGGGGCCGATGACGGCGTGCAGTTCGCCGCGCGGCACTTCGAGCGAGATGGCGTCGGAGGCGACCACGCCGCCGAAGCGCTTGGTCAGGGCCTCGATCTGCAGCAGCGGTTCAGCCACGGCGCACCTTCGCATCCGCCCCGCCGCCGAGCCGCGGCCGCAAGGACGCCGCCTCGAGCAGGCCGTCGATGCCGCCACGCGCGAACAGCACCACCAGCAGCAGCAGCGGACCCAAAATGATTTGCCAGTATTCGGTAAGACCCGAGAGCGCCTCCTCGAGCACCAGCAGCGCCACCGCGCCGATCAGCGGCCCGAACGTGGAGCTCATGCCGCCGAGCACCACCATGACGATCAGGTCGCCGGACCGCGTCCAGTACATCATGGCCGGGCTGACGAAGTCGGTGTGGTTGGCGAGCAGCGCGCCGGCAAGGCCGCACAGGGTTCCGGCGATGACGAAGCAGGTCAGGCGGTAGCGGAAGGTCGGGAAGCCGATCGACTGCATGCGCCGCTCGTTCGAGCGGGCGCCCTGGATCACCAGGCCGAAGCGCGAGTTCACCAGCCGCCACACCAGAAAGATCGTGCCGAGCAGCAGCGCCAGGCAAAGATAGTAGAAGGTGGGTTTGTTCGACAGGTTGAGCCCGTCGAACTGGCTGCGGCGGTAGATGGTCAGGCCGTCATCGCCGCCGTAGCGGGCGAGACCGGCGGCCACGTAATAGACCATCTGGGCGAAGGCCAGCGTGATCATGATGAAGTAGACGCCGCGCGTGCGCAGGCAGAACAGGCCGATGATCAGCGCCACCAGCGCCGAGACGATCAGCGCCACCGGCCATTGCACGAAGCCCGACGTGATGCCTTCGCTGGCGAGAATGCCGATGGCATAGCCGCCGATGCCGAGATAGGCGGCGTGGCCGAAGCTCACCATGCCGCCATAGCCGAGGATGAGGTTGAGGCTGGTGGCGGCCAGCGCCAGGATCACGATGCGGGTGAACAGGGTGAGCAGGAAGGGATTGCCGGTGACTCCGGTGTACACCGGAAGCAGCAGCAGGAACGCCAGCAGGGCGGCGACGACGAGGTTGCGCGCATTGACCATCGGGGTCATCGGTTCGCTGCCGGGAACAGGCCCTCCGGCCGCAGCACCAGCACGGCCGCCATCAGGAGGTAGATCATCATCGAGGACAGGGCCGGCGCCGCCGTGGCGGCGGCCTCCTTGCTCAGCACCAGCCGCAGCAGGTCGGGAAAGAACGCGCGGCCGATGGTGTCGACCATGCCGACGAACAGCGAGGCGACGAAGGCGCCGCGGATCGAGCCGATCCCGCCGATGACGATGACCACGAAGGCGACGATCAGGATGTTCTCGCCCATGCCGATCTGCACGGTGAGAATCGGAGCCTGCATCAGGCCGGCGAAGCCGGCCAGCGCCGCGCCGAGGCCGAACACGAACGTGTAGAGCAGCTTGATGTTGATGCCGAGCGCGCCCACCATCTCGCGGTTGGAGGCGCCGGCGCGGATCAGCATGCCGAGGCGCGTGCGCATCACCAGTCCGTAGAGGAACAGCGCCACCAGGATGGTGACCACGATGATGACGACGCGGTAGAGCGGGTAGTAGAGGCCCGGCAGCACCGGCACCGCGGCGTTGAGCCATGACGGCAGGAACAGCGTCATGCCGGCTGGTCCCCAGATCAGCCGCACCAGCTCATTGAAGAACAGGATGAGGCCGAACGTGCCGAGCACGTGGTCGAGATGATCGCGGCCGTAGAGGCGCCGCATGGCGACCACCTCCACCGCCATGCCGACCACCAGGGTCGCCAGCAGCGCGAGCGGCACGCCCAGGAGAAAACTGTCGGTCCAGGCGACGAGGGTGGCGGCGAAATAGGCGCCGAGCATGTACAGCGACCCGTGCGCCAGGTTCACCAAGTCCATGATGCCGAAAATGAGGGTGAGCCCGGCAGCCAGCAGGAACAGCAGCATGCCGAGCTGCACGCCGTTGAGGCATTGTTCGATGAAATAGATCATCGTTCTGACGACAGGTGACGGACGACGGACGGACCGCGACGCCTTCCGTCCTTCGTCCTCCGCCGTTGTCTACTTCATCGGGCATTTGTCGTGGAAGCGATCCTGATCGTTCTCCACGATCGTGGCCACGGTCTTGAGCACGAAATTGCCGTCCGCATCCTTGACCACGTCCTGCAGGTAGAAGTTCTGGATCGGCATGTGGTTCTTGCCGTACTTGAAATTGCCACGCACCGACTTGAAGTTGGCCTTCTCCATCTCGGCGCGCATCTCGTCCTTCTTGCTGGTGTCGCCCTTCACGGCGACGACGGCGCTGTTGACGAGATTGGCGGCGTCATAGGTCTGCGCCCCGTAGAACGACGGGCGCGCGCCGCTGTGCTTCTTGATGTAGTCGGCCACGAACCGCTTGTTCTCCTCGTTGGGCAGGTCGTTGACCCATTCCTGCGCACCCGGCACACCGAGCGCGAGATCCTTCTGGCGCGGCAACGTCGTTTCATCGATGGTGAAGGCGGTATAGAGCGGGATCTGGCCCTTCAGCCCCGCCTGCCCATATTGGGTGAGGAACTGCACGCCGGCGGCGCCCGGATAGAACACGAAGATCGCGTCCGGCCTGGCGGCGCGCGCTTTCGACAGCTCGGCGGAGAAATCGAGCTGGTCGGGCCACTTGGTCAGTTCCTGGCCGACGACCTGGCCCTTGAACGTCGATGCCACGCCGGCCAGCATGTCCTTGCCGGCAGCGTAGTTGGGGCCGATCAGGAACGCGGTCTTGACGCCCTTCTGGTTCATGTACAGGCCCATGACCTGCGGCGTCTGGTCGTTCTGCCACGAGGTCGAGAACACATAGGGCGAGCACAGCTCGCCGGCGAGCTGCGACGGACCGGCGTTGGAGGTGATGAGGAAGGTCTTGCTGTCCACCGCCGACTTCAGCGAGGCGAGCAGCACGTTCGACCAGATGTAGCCGACGATGAAATCCACCTTGTCGGATTCGATGAGCTTGTCGGTCTTCTGCTTGCCCGCCTCCGGCTTCTGCTGGTCGTCCTCGTAGATCACCTCGACCGGCAGGCCGCCCATCTTGCGCCCGAGGTGATCGAGCGCGAGCTCGAACGAGTTGCGCATGTCGTTGCCGATCACCGCGGTCGGCCCGCTGAAGGTGCTGATGAAGCCGATCTTGACGGTCTTCTGCTGGGCCGCTGCCGGACTCGCAGCCAGGGCGAGCGCGCCGGCCACGGCCAGCGGCATCAGGTGGCGCGTTGAAACGATTGGAAGATGGGTCATGTCCCTGCCCCTCGATCTCTGGTTGGCCGCCGACGTTCGTCGTCTCTCGCACATGGCGGCCAGCGGGGGCCGCGGTGCTGCTTTCGCATGGGTATCTTAAACCACACCGGCCCGGCAAGCGCATGCGGCAAATGCCGCCGCGCGCTGCGCCATTGTCGGTAGAGCGACGCAGCGCCGACCCACGCGATGGGCGCAACGCCGTGATCCCTCACGTGACGGGCAGGCCGCGCAGATCGGGTCTGGCGTGGCGCCAGCAGCCGGCTCGCAGAAAAAATGCCGCCTGGTGAGGGCCGTCACAGGTCTTCGCGATCGCCTGTTGCTAACACGTGCCGGTGGAGGACCTCCGATGGCCGGGTCCGACGGAGGCTGCCATGACGAAGATCGCGTCGCTGTTTGTTGCCACCCTGCTTGCGCTGTCGTGCCACGCCGTGTCGGCACAGGCACAGCTGGCTCGCACTTACGTTTCCTCCTTCGGCAACGATGCCAACGACTGCAACCGGCTGACGCCCTGCCGCACGTTCCAGCGGGCGCACGACACAACGCTGGCCAACGGCGAGATCACCGTGCTCGATCCGGGCGGCTATGGCGCCGTGAACATCACCAAGACCATCAGCATCATCAACGACGGCGTGGGCGAAGCCGGCATCCTGGTGTCGGGGGGCGCCGTCGGCATCAGCATCAATGCTGGCGTCGACGACCGGATCAGCCTGCGCGGCCTCACCGTCAAGGGAATCGGCTTCGGCGGCGGAACCGGGGTGCGATTCACCAGCGGCGGGTACATGACGGTCGAGAACTGTGCCATCCGCAATCTCACCGGCCACGGCATCGAGTTCGCCCCCAACGGGTCGAGCCGTCTCGCGGTGTCGAACACGTTGGTGGCTGACAATGGCGGCGACGGATTCAACGTGAGGCCAACCGGCTCCGGCACGGTGCGTGCCATGTTCACCCGGGTCGAATCCTATGGCGGCGCGCTTGCCGGCATCGCCGTGATCGGTGACAACAGCAGTGGCAAGATCGAAGCCATCGCGACCGACAGCGTGGTCGCCAACCACAATGGCACCGGCTTCTATGTGGCCTTGGCGGGCAGCAACCAGGGCACCGAACTGGCGGTGTTTCGATCCGTCAGCGCCAACAACTTCGTTGGCGCCTTCCAGGTTGGCGCGGCAACGCTGCGACTCGGCGAGTCCATGGTCACGGGAAATGCCTCAGGATTGTTCGCTGCCAACTTCGGCAACGCGATCACCTATGGCACCAACAGCGTCAGTGGCAACGGCGCCGCCAATTCCACCGCAGGATGGACCTTCATCAACCGGCAGTAGGATCAGGGCATCTCGACGACGATCTTGCCGAAGTGGCTGCCGTCGCGCATGGCGGCAAAGGCGTCGTGTGCGCGCGCGAACGGGAATGCGTGCGAGATGACCGGACGAAGCTTGGCCGCCGCCATGGCCGCCAGCATGTCGGAGAAATCCGCCAGCGAGCCGCAGGTCACGCCCTGCAGCACCACCTGGCGCATCACCACCAGCGGCAACGTGATCTCGGCCTTGCGGCCGGACAGGACGCCGATCATCGCGACCATGCCGCCGGGGCGCACTGACCTGATCGAGGTGTCGAGATCGCCGGTCACGTCGACCACGAGGTCGAAGGCGCCGCCGACGTGCTGTTTGGCGGCCTCGGCCCAGTTCGGATCGGCGCGGTAGTTGACCACCGCATCGGCGCCGAGCGCGCGCAGGCGCGCGAGCTTTTCGTCGGTCGAGGAGGTTGCCACCACGGTTGCGCCGAGCAGCTTTCCGAACTGCAGGGCGAAGATCGACACGCCGCCGGTGCCCTGGGTGAGCACGCTGCGGCCGGGGCCCGCCGCGCCGAATTTCTTCACCGCCGTCCACGCCGCCAGCGCGGCGCAGGGCAGGGTCGCGGCCTCCGGCGCCGTCAGGAAGTCCGGCACCGGCAGCAGCGCGGTTTCCGGCAGCACGATCTCGGTGGCGAGCGTGCCCTGGCGGACCGGGCCGCCGAGCGCCGACCGCAGCGCCTCGGACGTGGGCGCGCCGGCCAGCCAGTCGGGAAACATGTGCGCCACGACACGGTCGCCGTCGGCGAAGCGGGTCGCGCGCGGCCCGCGCTGCATCACCCGGCCGGCGGCGTCGGAGCAGGGAATCGCCGGCAGGCGCAGGCGCGGCGCGTATTGGCCTTCAATCAGCAGCAGGTCGCGGCGGTTGAGGCTGGCCGCCTCGACGGCGACGCGGACGTGGTTTTCCGGCGGCGCCGCGACCGGCCAGCCCTGGCAGGTGAGCCGGTCCAGGCCGAAACCTTGGGTGAGCGCATAGGCCTTAGCCATGACGCGACATTATGGCAACGAAACAGAGGCCGATGGGCCGCAATGTTGCTATGATGGCACGGTCAAGGTCGCTTGACGTCTCCGCAGGGGGAGTGCTTGCGCGTCAACTCTTTGAGATTTCTCGCTTTTGTGGCCGCCTGCCTGGGCCTGGCCGCGCCCGCGGCCGCGCGCGACTTCCGCGCCGCCGACACCCAGACCGAGGACTACCCGACGGTCCAGGCGCTGATCTTCATGGACCAGCTGGTCAACGAGCGGACCGGCGGCCGCCACCGCATCCGCGTGTTCCATTCGCGCCAGCTCGGCGAGGAGAAAGAGACGATCGAGCAGACGCGGGTCGGCGCCATCGATCTCAACCGTACCAACGTGGCGCCCATCGGCAGCTACGTGCCGGAAGCCAACGTGCTGGCGCTGCCATTCCTGTTCCGCTCCATGGATCATCTTTACCGCGTGCTCGACGGCTCCGTCGGGGCGGACCTGCTCAAGAGCTTCGAGCCCTACGGCTTCATCGGGCTGGCCTTCTATGATTCCGGCGCGCGCTCGATCTACAACAGCGTGCGGCCGGTGTATTCGCTCGCCGACCTGAAGGGGTTGCGTATCCGCGTGCAGCAATCCGATCTCATGCTTTCGATGATCAAGGCGCTCGGGGCCGAGCCGGTGCCAATGCCTTACGGCCAGGTGCTTACCGGCCTGACCACCAAGCTGATCGACGGTGCCGAGAACAACTGGCCGTCCTATGTCACCACCAACCACTACACGGCGGCGCGCTACTACACGGCGACCGAGCACACGATGAGCCCTGAGGTCCTCGTGATGTCGCGCAAGGCGTGGGACAGTCTGTCGCCCGAGGACCAGAGGATTTTTCGCGACGCCGCCGGGGAGTCGGCCCGGTTCATGCGTCACCAGTGGAAGGCGTGGGAGGAGCGTGCCCGCGAGCAGGCCACCAAGGCCGGGAGCGTGATCATCACGGAGTTCGATAAGAAGCCGTTCATGGATGCGATGTCGGACATCTACCGCAACGCGCTGGCCGATGCCACGCTCGGCCGGCTCGTCGACCGGATCCGCCAAGTGAAGTGAGCCGTTCCGGTGGTGGCCTTGGAGCAAAGACAGCCTCTGCCACACGCGCCGGCCGACCGCCTCGATCGCGCGAGCGATGAGCGCGGGCCGCGGGTGACCTCCCTCGGCATCGAGGGGCTGATCCGCAGGCTGCCGATCCGCTGGCGCATTTTCCTCATCGCGGCGCTCAATACCGCCGTCGCCGTCATCCTGGCGGCCTTGATCTGGGACGGCGCCAAGAGCCTCAGCACCGCCTGGACCGACGTGCGCCAGGTGCGCGATTCCGACCGTCTGCTGGCGCTGCTGGAGAGCGAGGCGGGGCGGCTGCAGAACCTGATCCATCGCTACTTCAACCAGCCGAACCCCGAAGTGTTCGCCGAGATCACCCTGTTGCGCGAGGCGCTGCTGACCACGCTGCGCAACCGCGCCTCGGTCGATCCGATGCTGGCCGGCTCGGTCGAAGGGCTGGTCGAGGCGACGGAAAAGTTTCTCGCCGGCTTCGGCGACCTGCGGGCGACGCAGTCGCGCATCGCCCGCACCTACGAGAACGAGGTCTTGAAACCCGCCCGCGACATGGCCGGGCTTTACGCCATCATCGACGGCGCGTCGGGCTCGCGCGAGGCCCTGATCTGGCCGTCGCTGAGCAAATCCCGCGAGGCCTTCTCGGCCACCGTGGTGGCGGCCAACGCCTACTACTTGTCGCTCGCCTCGTCGGCGGCCGACGACGCCAACAAGAACCTGGAGACCATCGAGCGCACGATCCCCGTCATGCTCGATCTCGCCGACAACGACCTACAGCGCGCGGCGCTCGCCAAGCTGCGCGAGCACGCGCAGATCCTGCGCCAGGGCATGAACAACCTCACAATCAATTTCACCAGCCAGGCGCGCCTGCTGCGCGACGCGATCGACGGCAACCAGGGGGCCATGGCCACCGCCATCGACCAACTCTCGGCGGAGATGCGGCTGCGCGAGCGGCTGGCACAGGAGCGCTTCGACCGCACGCTCGCCGGCGTCTACAAGAAGGTCGCCATCGTCGCGCTGGTGTTCCTCACCCTCATCGTCATAGTCGGGGTGGCGATCACGCGCAGCATCTCCTCGCCGTTGCGCGAGCTCATGGCGGCCATGCACGCCATCGTGGCCGGCTTCTACGAGAGCCGGCTGCGCGGTCTGAAAGCGCGCGACGAGATCGGTGACATGGCGCGCGCCGTCGAGGTGTTCCGCGAGAATGCCATAGCCAAGCGCCAGGCCGAGGAGGAGCTGCGCGCCTCCAAGGAGCGCGCCGAGCAGGCGCTCACCGAACTGCGCAATACCCAGGAGAGCCTGATCGAGGCGGAGAAGCTCGCTGCCCTCGGCGGCCTCGTCGCTGGCGTGGCGCACGAGGTCAACAATCCGGTCGGCATCAGCATGACGGTGGCGTCCAGCCTGGCGCGCCGCTGCGAGAGCTTTGGCGCCGAGCTGGACCAGGGCCAGATGCGGCGCTCGCGCCTCGTGGAGTTCATCGAGGGCAACCGCGAGGCCGCCAACCAGCTGGTCGCCAACCTGCAGCGCGCCGGCGAGCTGATCCAGTCGTTCAAGCAGGTCGCGGTCGACCGCAGCCACGCCGAGCGCCGCCAGTTCGACCTGCGGCAATCGACCGAGCAGATCCTGGCCAGCCTGCGCCCCGGCTTGAAGAAGTCGCATATCGATCTGGTGACCGAAATCCCCGAAGGGATCGTCATGGACAGCTACCCCGGCCATTACGGCCAGGTGCTCACCAACCTGTTCCTCAACGCCGTGAAGCACGGGTTCGATGGCGTGCCGGAAGGCACGATCCACATCGAGGCCCGCCCGATCGGCAACCAGGTGGAGATCAACTTCTACGACGACGGCAAGGGCATGACCGAGGAAGTGCAGCGGCGCGCCTTCGACCCGTTCTTCACCACCCGCCGCAGCGAAGGCGGGACCGGGCTCGGCCTGCATATCGTCTATAATCTGGTGACCCGTCGCCTCGGAGGCCGAATCATGGTCTCGTCAGCGCCGTGGCGCGGCACCACATTCCGCATAACGCTACCCCTGTCGGCGCCGCGCCAGGAGCCCGAGGCGGCAAAGGCCGTCGTGTGATCGGATCTGGAAAATGTCCAACGACAACGACCTTCTGACCCTGATCGAGGATGACGAGCCGGTCATAGGCGTACACTATGGCGCGCCGTGGAAGGTCGCCGTCATCGACGATGACTCGGCGGTCCACGACGGTACGCGCTATGCGCTCTACGACTACGTGCTCAACGGCCAGAAGCTCGACATCCTGTCCGCCTATTCGGCCGACGAGGGCCGCCATCTCCTGCGCAACCATTCCGACATCGCCGTCGTCCTGCTCGATGTCGTGATGGAAACCGATTCCGCCGGGCTCGACCTTGTCAGCTTCATCCGCGAAGAGCTCAAGAACGAGACCGTGCGCATCATCCTGCGCACCGGCCAGCCCGGCCAGGCGCCGGAGCGGCGCGTCATCGTCGACTACGACATCAACGACTACAAGGCCAAGACCGAGCTCACGGCCGATCGGCTGTTCACCGCCATGACGGCGGCGCTGCGCAGCTACCAGCAGATCCAGCGCATGGTGGAGACGCGGCGCGGGCTGGAGATCATCATCGATGCGGCATCGAGATTGTTCGACTTGCGCTCGATGCAGCAGCTCGCCGAAGGCGTGCTGACCCAGATCGCCTCGCTGCTCAACGTCGAGTGCGCCGGCATCCTGGTGCTGCGCGACGAGGGCAACAACGGCGAGAACTTTTCCGTGCTGGCGGGCTCGGGTTGCTACAGCCAGTTCACCGGCGTGCGCAAGGTCGAGCTGCTCAAGCCGGAGCTGCGCCAGATGGTGCGCGAGGCGTTCGCCCGGCGCGAGAACGAGTTCCTGCCCGAGCGCTCGGTGCTCTACATGCAGACCGGCAGCGGGCGCGAGATCGTGGCGCTGCTGGAGGCCGCGAAGGATCTGTCGGAGACCGACCGCACCCTGGTCGAGGTGTTCTGCAGCCGGCTGTCGGTCGCGTTCGACAACGTGATCCTGTACGAGCAGCTGCAGGAAGCGAACGCCCGGTTGGAGCAGCGCGTCATGGAGCGCACGCGCGAGCTCACCGCCGCCAACCGCCGCCTGTCGGCGCAATGGGAGCGGCTGCGCGGCGCCAACGCATTCAAGAGCGAGATCCTCTCCAAGGTGGCGCACGACCTGAAGAACCCGCTCGGCGTGATCACCGGCCGCGCCGAGATGATGGCGGATTTCCTGGAAGTGACGCCGGCGCCCGCCGACAAGCTGTCGTCGCAGATCAAGCACATCCGCGAGTCGGCCACGCGCCTGATCGGCATGGTCGACGGCCTGCTGGCCGAGGCCATGGCGGACGCGCTCAACATCAGCATCCGTCACGAATCGATCGACATTCCCGAGCTGATCGGCGAGGTCGTCGAAGCGAGCCGGCCGCTGCTCGAAAAGAAGCAGCAGCACATCGATGTCGAGGCGCCGGAACACCTGGCCGTGAGCGGCGATCCCGACCGCCTGCGCGAGGCCATCGACAACCTCGTCAGCAACGCCATCAAATACTCGCCGATCGGCGGGCACATCGGCATCTCGGTGGCGCGCGCCGGCGACGACGCGCTGGTGCGGGTCAGCGACAACGGGCCGGGCCTGAGCCCTGAGGACATGTCGCGCCTGTTCGGCCGGTTCCAGCGGCTGT
>DATFWC010000399.1:0-10151 GCA_035259885.1 Xanthobacteraceae bacterium | reverse complement strand
GGATAAGCTTGCGCGAGCGCAACGCGCGCGAGGGCAGGGAGCGCGACAGCAGCGCCCGCAAGTCGCAGAAACCGGCGGCGTTGAAGCGTCATGGCGGCTCTCCGGCTGTCACTCCGCCGCCGCCTGCTGCTTGCCTTGCGGCAGGCGATTGCGGAAATGCGGCAGGATCTCTTCCGCGATCGCGGTCATATTCGCGCGCGTCATGTCGTCGGGCAGCGTGCCGAATTGCGTTTTGGTCAGCGACGTGTTGAAGCCCGCGAGGTCCTGGTATTCGGCGAGCTTCTCGCGCACCGTATTGGGGCTGCCGACGATCACGACGCCGGATTTGACCAGCTCCTCGATTGATGAAGTCTTGCCGGTCACCTTGGCGGCGCGGACCCGTTTCATCGACTCGATGTTGGTGTAGCCCGGCGGCAGCAGCATCTCGACTGGCATCTTCAGGAACCGGTTCACCAGCGCTTCGAGATGCGGCCGCGCCTCGCGCATCGCCTTTTCGTCGGTCTCGGCCACATAGATCGTGTTCGACCAGGCAAGCTGGTCGGGCGAGGCCTCGTAGCCGGCCTTCTCGGCCTCGTCGCGATACATCTGGAAGAAGCGCGCCACCACCGCGATCGGGCTCAGCGTCTGCGCGTAGGTGTAGCGTTTTTCCGCCGCCCAGCGGATCGTGCTGCTCGAACCCTGCGACGGAATCCAGATCGGCGGATGGGGATCCTGATAGGGACGCGGCCACGGGTTCACGTAATTGAAGTGATAGTGCTTGCCGGCATAGACGAACGGCCCGGGCTCGGTCCACGCGCGGACGATCAGGTCGTGCGCCTCGGAAAAGCGCTCCTGCGACAGCACCGGGTTGATGCCCATGGCGTGGTACTCGGCACCGATGCCGCGCACGAAGCCGGCGATGAAGCGCCCACGCGACAGGTTGTCGAGCATGGCGTACTCCTCCGCCACCGTGAGCGGATTGTTGAGCAGCGGCAGCGCGCGCCCCAGGATGGCGATCTTGGCGCGCTTGACGCTGCGCGTGAGCGCCCCGGCCAGCACGCCCGGAATTGGCATCATGCCGTACGGCGTCTGATGGTGCTCGTTGAGGCACACGCCGTCGAAGCCGAGCCGGTCGGCAAGCTCCATCTGGTCGAGATACTCGTGATAGAGCTCGGCGCCGCGCGACGCATCGTAGTGGCGGTTGGAAAACGTCACCCAGGCCGAGCCGTTGCGCTCGATCGCGTCGAGATCGACGTGGCGGTAGGGCATCAGGTGAAAGTTGAAGAACTTCATGACGCCATCCTCAGGGAACCGATGAAATTTTTCAGCTCGGACGCGAACACGGCGGCCTTCTCCACGTGCGCCACGTGACCGCATTCCGGAATGATCACGGCCCTGGCGCCCGGAATGTGCTCGCGGTAGGCGGCCGCATGCTGCGGCGGGAACAGGCGGTCGTCGGCGCCCCAGATCAGCAGGGTCGGCACGTCGATGCGGTGCAGCCATTTGGCCAGGTGCGGATCGTAGCCGCGGGGCTGCCACGTGAGCTTCGCGGTGGCGACGCGGTTCTTCATGGCCACGTCTTCAAGCTCGGGCCGCTGCCGCGCGATCATCTCGTCGGCGCAGGTCTGATCATGGAAGAACGCGCGGATGCGCTGCTCGTCGGTGAGCAGGAACGTATCGATCTGCTCGACGCCGTTCACGTAAAGGCCGGCCGCGCTGGCGAGCGTGAGCGAGGCGAGCCGGCTGGTGTTGCGGACGGCGATCTCGGCGGCGAGCCAGCCGCCCAGCGACACGCCGACGAGATGCACGTCATCGAGGCCGAGCTCATCGAGGAAGTCGAGATAGAAATAGGCAAGGTCGTGAATCGTATCGAGCCAGTCGGGCGTGTCGGACTCGCCGAAACCCGGATGTTCCGGAACGAGGACGTCGAATTTCTCCGCCAGCGCATGCATGACCGGAAGCCACGCCCCTGCCCCGCCGGCGCCGTGCAGAAACAGCAGCGGCGGACCCGACCCGCCGCGCATCAGTTTAATGTTGCAGCCGCGGATCGCGACCGTGGAGACGGTGGGGTCGGTCATTTCACTGGTTCCCGGGTCCGGAGCTTAGCGAGAACGTGGCCATCGGGAAATGATGGCCGGGGATGGCTGGTTTCTTCCGCGTGCAGGGGTTGTCCTGATGTCAGGGTGCTTGCTCCACCCCCAACAGGGGGAAGGTGGCCGAGCGTCGAGGGCGTTGCACAGGGCTAATGCGGATAAACGGCTGGGACCCTATAATGCGACGAACGGCCTCTCCGTCCGCGTCCGCGCGGGTGCCCTCCGCGCACGCGCGGCTACCTTGATGCAAAGGGCGTGAATGGGAGTTCTCCATGACCAAGGGGCAGCTCAAGACCACCACCGTCGCAGCCTTCGTGGCGCTCGTATGGCTGGCCGGCAAAGCGGGTGCCGCGCAGTGCGGCAGCACGGCGGCTGGCTTCGAGGCGTGGAAGACGCAATTCGGCGATGAAGCGAGGGGAAAGGGCATCAGCGCCGCCACCGTTGGAGCCCTCAAGGCGACGACCTACTCGACGGCAACCATCGCAGCCGACCGCGGCCAGCGGAGCTTCCGTTTGTCGCTCGGTCAGTTTCTCGCCAAGCGCGGCGGGTCGGCCATCGTCGCGCGCGGACGCGCGCTCAAGCAATCGCAGGCTGCCCTCTTCGCCTCCATTCAGCAACGCTACGGCGTCCCGCCGGGGCCGCTCCTGGCCATTTGGGGAATGGAAACAGGCTTCGGCAATACGCGCGGAAATCAGAACGTTCTGTCGGCTGTGGCTACGCTCGCCTATGACTGCCGTCGGTCGGCCTATTTCACCGAGCAGCTTTACGCCGCTCTGACCCTGATCGATCGCGGGACGCTCTCGGCAAGCTCGCGTGGGTCCATGCACGGGGAGATCGGTCACACCCAGTTCCTGCCCAAGAACATTTTGAACTACGGCACCGGAAATCTCGACAGTGCGCCGAACGCGCTGACCTCGACGGCTAATTTCCTGAAGGCGCACGGCTGGCGCGCGGGGGCGGGATATCAGCCCGGCGAGGCCAATTTCGCAGCGATCCAGGCATGGAATGCGGCTTCGGTCTATCAGCAGGCCATCGCACAGATTGGCCGCCAAATTGACGAGGGGGGAGGCACGTCTGCGCGGCGCTGAAGCGGCTGAGCGGAAAATCAGGCGCGCTGCGCATCACCGAACTGGTGAACCGCCCCTCAAGCCGCACCATCGACGAGATCGTCGCTGGTCCGACATTGCCATCCTGACATTGCGAATTTTTTGGAGGACATCATGAGCGCGGCCTACCGCTACGCCGAGAAGGCGATCTTCGTCACGCGGTGGCTGGTGGCGCCGTTTTTCCTGGTTCTGTGGGCCGGTATTCTTATTCTCGTCTACAAGTCCTGCGTCGAGTTCTACGAGCTGGTCAACCACCTCAAGAGTGCCACCGGGAAAGAAGTCATTGTCGGCGTGCTGAACCTCGTCGATTTCGCCCTCATGGCGAACCTGATCCTGATCGTCATCTTCTCCGGCTACGAAAATTTCATTCGCAGGATCGATCTGCGCGAGCATCCGGATTGGCCAGAAGGCATCTCCGAGCGCGACTTCGGCGGTCTCAAGCTGAAGCTGCTCGGCTCAATTGTCGCCATTGCCGCCGTCGAAGGGCTGGAGTGGTTCCTGGACGTCGAGAAATATGCCGATCCGTCGAAATTCCTCTGGGCGATCGGCTTCCAGCTCACCTTCGTCGTCTCCCTGCTTCTGCTTGCGGTCGCCGAGCACCTCACCGCCGGAAAGGCGAAGGCCTGAAGCGCGATTGCGGGGCGGGGCAGCACTCGCTGGTCGTCTCATGGCACCACCTTCGAGCAACGCCTGCCCAACGGCAAGAACCGTGGTACGCTCTGCAGCCCGCGAATGCCAGTACGGGAGGAAACAATGGCGAGCACAGCCCTGGGACGAGTCGCTGCAGCAGGCTTGAGCCTGACAATCGTCATGGCGGCTGGTGATGTCCTGGCCGACGTCAAGATCGGAGCGGTGCTGTCGGTCACGGGTCCTGCCTCGTTCCTCGGCGATCCCGAGAAGAAAACACTGGACATGTACGCCGCGGCCATCAACGCGAAGGGCGGCATCAACGGTCAGCCGATCAAGCTCGTGATCTACGACGACGGCGGCGACCCCAACCAGGCGCGCACCTTCGCGATCCGTCTCATCGAGGAGGACAAGGTCGATGCGTTGCTCGCCGGCTCGACCACCGCGACCACCATGCCGATCATCGCACTCGCGGAAGAAAACCAGATTCCGCTCATCAACTTTGCCGGGGCCGTACAGGCCGTATTCCCGGCCAAGAAGTGGAATTTCAAGACGCCGCACACCGATCTCATGGCTTGCGAGAAGATCTTCGACGATCTGAAAACGCGCAACCTCGCCAAGGTCGCGCTGATCTCCGGCGCCGATGCGTTCGGCAAGTCGATGCGCGACCAGTGCATGACCATCACGGCCAAGTACGGCATCGAGGTGCTGCACGAGGAGACCTATCAGCCGCGCGACAGCGACATGACGGCGCAGCTGACCAATATCAAGGGCAAGGCCGGAGTGCAGGCCGTGATCAATCCGGGATTCGGCCAGGGGCCGGCGATCGTGACCCGCAACTACCGCCAGCTCGGCATCACGGCGCCGCTCTATCATGGCCATGGCATCGGCACGAAGCAGTTCATCGAGCTCGCGACGCCGGCCGCTGCAGAAGGCGTGAGGCTGCCGGCCGCCGCCCTCCTGGTCGCCGAGAAGCTGCCCGCGAGCGACAGCCAGAGAAAGGTCGTGGTCGACTACAAGCAGACCTACGAAAGCAAGACCGGCCAGCCGGTCTCCACCTTCGGCGGCCACATGTATGACGGCCTGATGATCCTGGTCGACGCGATGCAGCGGGCCAAGAGCGCCGACAAGGCCAAGGTGCGCGACGAAATCGAGAAGACCCGTGGCTTCATCGGCACTGGCGGCGTCGTCAACATGACACCCACCGACCACCTGGGCCTCGACTTGACGGCTTTCCGGATGCTGGAGATCAGGAATGGCGACTGGACGCTGGCGCAGTAGCCCGCCCTGCCGATGCCGGAATTCCTCCAGTTCCTGTTCTCGGGACTTACCGTCGGTGCGATCTACGCGCTGGTCGCGGTCGGTTTCACGCTGATCTACAGTTCCTCCGACGTCATCAACTTCGCCCAGGGCGAGTTCGTGATGATCGGGGGCATGGGGACCTATGTTCTCTCCGCCGCCGGCGTGCCCTTGCCGATCGCGGCGCTGCTGGCGATCGTGATCGCGGTGGCGGTCGGCCTCCTGCTGCACCGCCTCGCCATCGAGCCGGCGCGCGACGCATCCGCCGTCACGCTCATCATCATCACCATCGGCGCGTCGATTCTCCTGCGCGGCGTCGCCGGCGTCGCGTTCGACAAGAATTTCCACAGTCTGCCGCCGTTCCTGGGCGCCGAGCCCTGGCTCGTCGGCGGCGCCACGATCCTGCCGCAGAGCGTGATCGTCCTGTCGGGCGCTGGTATCATCGTGCTGCTGCTCTGGCTGTTCATGCGCCGCACGCTGTACGGCAAGGCGACGCTGGCGACCGCCGCCAACCGCATGGCCGCACGCCTCGTCGGCATCGATACCTCGCGCGTGGTCATGTTGTCGTTCGCGATCTCGGCCGCGATCGGCGCGATCGGCGGCATTCTGGTGACACCGATCGTGCTCACGAGCTACGACGTCGGCACGCTGCTCGCCCTCAAAGGCTTCGCCGCGGCAATGCTGGGCGGCATCGGCAATCCGGTGGGTGCCATCGCCGGCGGCCTCCTGCTCGGGCTCCTGGAGGCGTTCGGCGCCGGTTATGTCTCGTCGTCGTACAAGGACGCGATTGCCTTCCTGGTGATTCTGGCTGTCTTGTTCGCCTTGCCGCAGGGCCTGTTCGGCCGCAACACCATCGAGCGGGTGTGATGCACGGCGCGATCACCCGACTGGCCGGCAGCCGCTACACGGCGCTCATGGCGATCGCTGCGATCCTGCTGCTGTTGCCGCTGGTCGCGCCGTCGTTGTTCTATCTGCGCATCGCGACCCTGGTCTTCATTTTTGCCCTTGCGGTGCTCGGCCTCAACCTGCTGATGGGCTTTGCCGGCCAGGTGAGCCTGGGGCATGCCGGGTTCTTCGGCATCGGCGCCTACGCGGTCGCGGTCGGGCCGGCGCATCTTGGCCTGCCGGCCTGGGCATCGCTGCTGGCGGGCGCCGCGCTTGCCGGTTTCATTGCCTTCGTGGTGGGCCGGCCGATCCTGCGGCTGAGGGGCCACTACCTGGCGGTCGCCACCCTCGGCATGGGGCTTCTGATCGGCATGGTGTTCACCAACGAGGCACGATGGACCGGCGGTCCCGACGGCATGCCGGTGGCGCGGCTCGTCCTGCTCGGCTGGACGGCGCGAGGCACCCAGACGTGGTACTGGATCTCGGGCGCCACGCTCGCACTCGGGGCACTGATCGCGATCAACCTGATCGACAGCCCGACCGGCCGCGCCTTCCGCGCCGTCCACGACAGCGAGGTCGCGGCGGCCGTGCTCGGTGTCGACGTGGCACGCTACAAGCTCATCGCCTTCGTGCTCTCGGCGGTCTATGCCGCAGTCGCCGGCGCCTACCTGGCCCTGTTCGATGGCCTCGTGACCCCGGTCACGGCCGGGTTCCTGCGCTCCATCGAATTCGTCGCCATGGCAGTGATGGGCGGCCTCGGGTCGATCTTCGGCAGCATCGTCGGCGCGGCCCTGC
Organism: Xanthobacteraceae bacterium; assembly: GCA_035259885.1. Classification (GTDB taxonomy): domain Bacteria; phylum Pseudomonadota; class Alphaproteobacteria; order Rhizobiales; family Xanthobacteraceae; genus DATFWC01. Next base: position 3,367 of record DATFWC010000399.1, on the reverse strand, counting down.
TCACGGTGTTGTCGCAGCTGCTGACGGTCTTCCATGACTACGAGCAAATCGCGCTCGGGACGATCATGATCCTGTTCATGATCTTCCTGCGCGCCGGCATCGTGCCGGCCCTAGCCGCGCTGATCGAACGCAAGCCGCCATGACCCTCCTGGTCGCTGACAGGCTCGCCGTGGAGTTCGGCGGCGTCGCCGCGGTCGACGATGTTTCGTTCGCGGTCGAGCGCGGCGAAATCCTTGCGATCATAGGCCCGAACGGCGCCGGCAAGACCACGTTGTTCAACCTGCTGTGCGGGCTGTTGATGCCGCGGCGCGGACGCGTGACACTCGACGGCGAGGATGTGACCGGTCAGGCACCGTATCGGCTCGCACGCCTGGGTCTTTCGCGCACCTTCCAAAATCTCAATGTTTTTGTTCGCATGAGCGCGGTCGAGAACGTGATGGTCGGCCGACATCTGCATGAGCACCGCAGCGTGCTCTCTCACCTCCTGGCTTTGCCGGCGGTGCGCAAGCAGAACCGCGAGACACGCCACCGGGCCAAGGCGCTGCTCGCGCAGGTGGGGTTGCGCGAGCTTGCCGACCGGCCGGCCGGCACGCTCGCGTATGGCGCGCTCAAGCGCCTCGAGATCGCGCGCGCGCTCGCGACTGAACCAAAAATCCTTCTGCTCGACGAGCCGGCCGCCGGCTGCAACCCGGTCGAGACATCGGAGATCGACGCCATCATCCGCGACATCGCCCGCACCGGTGTCGCGGTCATGCTGGTCGAGCATGACATGCGGCTGGTGATGAACGTGTCCGACCGCATCCTTGTGCTCGCCAATGGGCGCACACTGGCGGAAGGCACCGCTGCCGAGGTGCGCGCCGATCCGGCCGTGATCGAGGCCTATCTCGGAGTCCGCCGTGCGCAGGAGACGACCCGTGCTGTCGGTTGAAAACCTGACGAGCGGCTACGGCCGGATCGAGGCGCTGCACGGCGTGTCGATCGAGGTGGCCGAGGGGGAGATCGTTGCCTTGGTCGGAGCCAACGGCGCCGGCAAGACCACTCTGATGCGGGCGATTTCCGGCGTTCAGCCGGTCTCCGGCGGGCACATTCGCTACCGCGGGCAACCGATCGAAAGACTGCCGGCGCATGCGCGCGTCGCGCTCGGCATCGCCCAGGTGCCGGAAGGCCGGCAGGTGTTCGCACCGCTGTCGGTCGAAGACAATCTCCGGCTCGGCGCGTGGACGCGGCCGACGGCCGAATTCGAATCCGCCCTGGCCTCGGTCTTCGCCTTGTTCCCGATGCTGGCGGACAAGCGGCGCGCTCCCGCCGGAGGGTTGTCGGGAGGGCAACAACAGATGCTCGCCGTCGGCCGCGCTCTGATGGCAAAGCCGCGGCTCCTCCTGCTCGACGAACCGTCGATGGGGCTCGCGCCGATCCTGGTCGACCAGATCCTCGACACGATTGCCGGGCTGAAGCCGGCCGGCCTCACGGTGCTGCTGGTCGAGCAGAACGCGCAGGCCGCGCTGACCATCGCCGATCGCGGCTATGTCCTGGAGACAGGGCGCATCACCGCGGGCGGACGCGGCGCCGAGCTGCTCGCCGACGATCGCGTACAATCCGCCTATCTCGGAATATGAGGGGATACGCCTGGAAGCCGACCCTGCAGACCGGGCTCGATGCGGAACGAAGAGGCGAAAATGGATCTGCGCGAGGCTGCACTCCGTTTCGATATCAAGCGGCTCGACGCATCCTTTCTCGACGATCCCTTTCCGGTCTACCGGGCGCTGCGAGAGCACGATCCCGTCCACCGGATGCCGGACGGATCATATTTTCTCAGCCGCTACGACCACTGCGCGGCGGTCTATCGCGATCCCGAGACATGGAGCTCGGACAAGAAAGTGGACTTCAAGCCGAATTTCGGCGACAGCTCGCTGTTCGAGCATCACACCACCAGCCTGGTTTTCAATGATCCGCCGTATCATTCAAGGGTCCGCAAGCTGCTGGCACCGGCGTTCACGCCGCGGGCGCTGAAGGCGCTGCAGCCGCGCATCGAGGCGCTCGTCGACTGTTTGCTCGACCATGCCGCCGCTCGGGGCGGCATGGACCTGATCGCAGACTTTGCGGCGGCAATCCCGCTTCAGCTGATCGGCGACATGCTGGGCATACCGAATGATGAGCGAGGGCCCCTGCGCGACTGGTCGCTGGCAATTCTGGGCGCGCTCGAGCCGGTGCTGAGCCCGGCCCAACTGGAACGCGGGACAAAGGCTGTCGACGAGTTCAAGGTGTATCTGCGCCGATTGATCGAGCAACGCGCCCTGCGCCCGAGCCCGGACGAGGGCGAAATCCTGTCCAAGCTCATTGCCGGCAGCGATCTTTCTCCGGTCGACGGATCGGCGGAGCGGCTGAGCGAACTGGAGCTCCTGCACAATTGTATCTTCATCCTCAATGCCGGACACGAGACCACGACCAACCTCATCGGCAATGGCGTCGATCTCCTGATCCGCCATCCCGACGCGATGCGTGACCTGCAGGCAAATCCCGAGTGCATCGAAACCGCAGTCGAGGAGTTTTTGCGCCTGGAGAGCTCCAATCAACTCGGCAACCGCCGCGCCGCGAAGGACACGATGCTCGCCGGCGTGTCCATGTCGCGCGGCACCTATATTCATATCGGCATCGGCGCGGCCAATCGTGATCCGGAGCAATTCCCCGACCCGGAACGTCTGGACATAAGGCGCCACCCCAACCGGCATCTGGCCTTCGGCCTCGGAATCCATGCCTGTGCCGGGATGTCGCTTGCCCGCATGGAGGCGCAGGTGGCGATCTCGCGGCTGGTGCGGCGCTTCGCAACGATCGAGCGAGCGGCCGAATTCCGCCGCGGCGGACGCGCGCGATTTCGCGGATTCTTGAGCTACCCACTGCGCCTGGCATGAGGAACTGCCGATGGTGCCCGCGGTTCCTCATCGGGCGGCCATTCCGTGTCCTGCCAACCGCACCGCTTCTGCAGTTCGTGTCCTGCCAATCGCCGGCTCGCTTTTGCCGCCGGGCCGTTTCACGCTCCTTCATGTCCTCGGGGATCCCGCACGCCAGGAGCAGGACACCGGTCCATCACGCAGGCGGAGGCGGCTCTCAGCGCGAACGTAGCTCGTAGATGATCAGCGATTCGATGAAGATCGAGCGTTCGTGAGCAAGGCGTGCGCAGAACCCTGCGCGTTCAATCAGCGTCGCGAACAGATTCAGGTCCGAGTCCGACGAGACCATCACATAAAGGCTGCCCCCAGGCTTCAGGCGTTCGCGCGCCTGCTCGAACAGCGCGGCGATGTCGCGATATTTCGGCCCGGCGTGCCAGCCGCGATCGGCAAGATCGCGGGGCTCGCCGGCGTGCTTTGGC
>DATFWC010000398.1:0-2188 GCA_035259885.1 Xanthobacteraceae bacterium | reverse complement strand
TCTCGTTTCATGGCCTCGTCCACCCAAGCGAGATGCGCGGGTCACGCCCGCGCATGACGAGCCGATTTGACAATTGCGGCGGAATGTTCTCTTTTTGTTCTGATCATGGGAATCTCCTGGATTCGAACTTCGGCCGCTGGTTTGCGGCAGCACGCGGGGTGACCTGGCGTCATGGACGCGACAGCCACGATCCTCCATGCCGACCTGGACGCCTTCTATGCCTCGGTCGAGCAATTGCTCGACCCGTCGCTGCGCGGCAAGCCGATCGCGGTCGGCGGCGGAGTGGTGCTGGCCGCGTCGTACGAAGCCAAGGCGTTCGGCGTCCACAGCGCCATGCCGGGCTGGAAGGCGCGCGAGCTCTGCCCGCACCTCATCTTCGTCGGCGGTCATTTCGACGACTATCAGCGGCTGGGCGACGCCGCCATCGGCGTGCTTGGCGACTACACGCCGCTGGTTGAACGCATCTCCATCGACGAGGCCTTTGCCGACGTTGCCGGCTGCACCCATCTGTTCGGTCGGCCCGACGAAATTGCGCGGACGATCCGGCGCCGCGTGCGCCAGGAGATCGGGCTGCCGATCTCGATCGGCGTGGCCCGCACAAAACACCTTGCGAAGATCGCCTCGCAGGTGGCCAAGCCCGATGGACTGATCGTGGTCGATCCGGCCACCGAACTGGAATTCCTGCACGACCTGCCGGTCGAACTGATGTGGGGCGTCGGCCCGGTCACGGCCGCACGCTTGGCCGAGAACGGCGTGCGCATCATCGGCCAACTGGCGCAGAGGCCGGAGCAATGGCTGGAGCGGCTGCTCGGCCACGCGCTGGGCGACAAGCTGGCCGCGCTGGCGTGGAATCGCGACCCACGGACGATCAAGCCGCATCGTCGCGCGCACTCGGCCGGCGCCCAGTCGGCAATGGGCAGGAAGCCCGCCGAAGAGCAGATTTTTCGCCCTGCCCTGCGTCATCTCGCCGACCGGGTCGCGAGCCGGCTGCGGGCCAAAACCCGGCCCGGCCGGACCGTGACGGTGCGGGTCCGGTTCGCCGATCTCCGCTCGGTGACGCGCGCGATCACGCTGCCGGCGCCGATTTCGGCGACCGCAATCCTTGCGGAAATCGCCGAGGACCTGGTGCGCGGCGTCCTGGCCGATCACCCCGACGAGAAGACCATCTCGCTGCTGGCGATCTCGGTATCGAACCTGGAGCGGCAGGCGATCGTACAGCTGGAGTTCCCGCTCGGACTCGACGGCGAGGAGCGCCGCCCCGGCAGCCGCAAGGGCATGGCGCGCTGGCAGGCCGATCGCGCGGTCGATGCGATCCGCGATCGCTTCGGCTGGGAGGCGGTCGGATACGGATCGGTCGCGCTGGAAATTGTCCGCTCCGTCCCCGACGAGTTCCGCGAGCTCGCCGAAAAGGACCTGTGACCGTCACGGCGCACGCGCCGCGCGCTGCCCTCACGACAACGTCTCGACGCCATGGTTCACATCCCGGCAGCCGTCGTACAGTATTGCCTTGGCTGAAGTCCGCTCATTCCGCAGGGAGGTGTGTGATGGGGACGGCAATGCGCGCGCAATGGATTGCGCTGTGTGGCTTCGTCGGGCTGCTGGCCTCGGCCGCGGCGTGCTTCGCCCAGGGCCCCACGGACAATCCGTACCGCCCGGTCAGGGGGCTGGCCGACGGTGGCGGGCCCAGCGTTCCTGGCGGTGAATGGGCGAGGCTCCCCGGCGGCCGCGAGATGGGACCGCCGGCCTCGGTGCACGTCGATATCGACGGCGAGAGCATCTGGGCCTTCATTCGCTGCGACGAGACCAGCCCGGTGCCGGTGGCGCGCGGCGGCCGCTTCGGCATCGACTGTATGAATCCCGACGGCACGCTCAAACCGCACGACACGATTTTCAAGTTCGACCCCAAGGGCAACGTGGTGAAGAGCTTTGGCGCCCAGATGTTCATCTGGCCACACGGTCTCCACGTCGACCGCGAAGGCAATGTGTGGGCGACCGACTCGGGCGCCGACGCCGCGGTTGCGACCGCCGCCAAGGCCGGTGTCAAAGCCGGCCACGTCGTGCGCAAGTTCAGCCCGGACGGACAGCTGCTGATGACGCTGGGCGAGCCGGGCGTGGGCGGCGACGACGAATATCATTTCCGCTCGCCGACCGCGGTGGTGACAGCGCCCAACGGCGATATCTTCGTCGC
>DATFWC010000397.1:0-3866 GCA_035259885.1 Xanthobacteraceae bacterium | reverse complement strand
CCCCTGCTTCTTCACCACCATGCGCTTGGGGCCGTCGCCCTGCATCTTGATGGCGATGTCCTTGATGTTGAGGACGATGTCGGTCACGTCCTCGCGCACGCCGGAGATCGAGGAGAACTCGTGCAGCACGCCGTCGATGTGGACGGACTGCACGGCGGCGCCCTGCAGCGACGACAGCAGGATGCGCCGCAGCGCGTTGCCGAGCGTGAGCCCGAAGCCGCGCTCGAGCGGCTCGGCTACGACGGTGGCCTCCCGCCGGGCGTTGCTTCCGATCGACACCTGCAGCTTGTCGGGCCGGATGAGCTCTTGCCAATTCTTCTGGATCACGTTGTCAGCCATCGCAATTCACCTGCGCGATTAGATCATCCACTCCGCCCCGTGGGGAATTTGGCGGCGGCGAACCCGTTTCGGGCCGCCGGATCGGTATTGGTTCAGACGCGCCGCCGCTTGCGTGGCCGGCAGCCGTTGTGCGGGATCGGGGTCACGTCCCGGATCGACGTGATGGTGAAGCCCGCCGATTGCAGTGCGCGCAGCGCCGACTCGCGTCCCGAGCCGGGGCCGGCCACTTCCACCTCCAGCATGCGCATGCCGTGGTCCATGGCCTTCTTGGCGGCATCCTCGGCCGCGACCTGCGCCGCGTAGGGCGTCGATTTGCGCGAGCCCTTGAAGCCCATCGTGCCGGCCGACGACCAGGCGATCGCGTTGCCCTGCACGTCCGTGATGGTAATCATGGTGTTGTTGAACGTCGCATTCACGTGCGCGACGCCGGAGCTGATATTCTTGCGCTCGCGGCGGCGAACGCGCGTGGCTTCCTTGCCCATTCTCGATCCTTCTCCGGGCTCGGCTCGCGCGAGCCCCGTTCCGCAACTGGTGACTTACTTCTTCTTGCCGGCGATCGGCCGGGCCGGGCCCTTGCGCGTGCGCGCATTGGTGTGCGTCCGCTGCCCGCGCACCGGCAATCCGCGGCGATGGCGCAGGCCCCGGTAACATCCGAGATCCATCAGCCGCTTGATGTTGAGCTGCGTTTCGCGCCTCAGATCGCCCTCGACCATGTAATCGCGGTCGATCACCTCGCGGATGTGCAGCACCTCCTGGTCGGTGAGCTGCGACACCCGCCGCTCCGGTGGCAGGCCGACCTTGTCCATGATCTCCTGCGCCTTGGTTGCGCCGATGCCATGGATGTACTGCAGGGCGACGATCACGCGCTTGTTGGTTGGAATGTTGACGCCAGCAATGCGGGCCAAAGCCGTCTCTCCTCTCGCGGCCGCCGAGGCCGCCTGCTTGTGGGCAGCCCGGCCAAAACGGCCGTTCTGCTAGGCATTTCAAAGAGTTGCAGACAACTGGGCCCGCTCCGGCCGGCCGGGATCGGGGTGCCACCTGCCTGTCAAGACCAGAAACGCCCAAGCCGACACCCGCGCCCTCCCTCCGGGCGCCCGGGCATCGGCTGCTACCTGTCTCGAATTGTGCCGGTTATTAAGGGATTCCAATCGGCTTCGTCAACCTCCCTGGGCCTTGCCGGGCGCAAGAATCCGGTCGATGGCCGCCCCGACCTCCGGGATGGGCGCCATGCCGTCCACCGTGCGCAAAGCCCCCTTTTTCCCGTAATAATCGATCAGGGGGGCGGTCTGGGCCTGATAGGCGTCGAGCCGCTTCTTCAGCACCTCAGGGGTATCGTCGGCGCGGACCGAGTCGCCGCGGGCCCTGGTGTCGGCGATCCGCTTCTCGATGCGCCGCAGCAAGGCGGCCGGATCGACCTTGAGCTCGATCACGGCGTCGAGGTCCAGCCCCTTCGCATGCAGGAGGCGGTCGAGGGCCTCGGCTTGGGCAACGGTCCGGGGAAACCCATCAAGAATAAAACCCTTGGATGCGTCCGGCTGGTCGACCCGGTCGGACACGATGGCGACCACGACGTCGTCGGGGCACAGGTCGCCGCGCGCCATGATGTCCTTCGCCTTGCGGCCCACCGGCGTGCCGGCCTTGACGGCGGCGCGCAGCATGTCGCCGGTCGAGAGCTGCACGATGCCGTGCTGCTCCACCAAGCGCTGCGCCTGGGTTCCCTTGCCGGCGCCCGGAGGGCCAAGCAGGATCAGCCTCATCGTCGCCGACTGCCGCGCAGTTTCGACCGCTTGATCAGACCCTCGTATTGGTGGGCCAGGAGATAGCCCTGAATCTGAGCCACGGTGTCCATGGTGACGCTGACGACGATCAGCAGCGAGGTGCCGCCGAAATAGAACGGCACGGCCGCATAGGAAATCAGGATTTCCGGGATGAGACAGACGATCGCGAGATAGCCTGCTCCCACCACGGTGATGCGTGACAATACGTAGTCGATATATTCGGCGGTGCGCTCACCCGGCCGGATGCCTGGGATGAAGCCGCCGTGCTTCTTGAGATTGTCGGCGGTCTCGGTCGGGTTGAACACGATCGCCGTGTAGAAGAAGGCGAAAAACACGATCAGCGCGATATAGAGGACGAGAAACAGCGGCCGGCCGTGGCCGAGCTGCGTGGTGATGGTGGTGAGCCAGTCGGGCCCCTGGCCGGCGTTGAAGTTGGCCACCGTCGTCGGCAGCAGCAGCAGCGACGAGGCGAAGATCGGCGGGATCACGCCGGAGGTGTTGAGCTTCAGCGGCAGGTGCGAGGACTGCCCCTCGAACATGCGGTTACCCACCTGGCGTTTGGGATACTGGATGAGCAGCCGCCGCTGCGCCCGCTCCATGAACACGATGAAGCCAATCACCACCACGGCCATGAGCACCACGGCCAGAATGACGCCGGTCGACAGCGCGCCCTGGCGGCCGAGCTCGAGGGTGCCGGCGATGGCCGACGGCAGCTCCGCCACGATGCCGGCCAGGATGATGAGCGAGATGCCGTTGCCAATGCCGCGCGCCGTGATCTGCTCGCCCAGCCACATCAGGAAGATGGTCCCGCCCGTGAGGGTGATCACGGTAGAGATGCGGAAGAACCATCCCGGATCGGTGACCACGCTGCCGGCGCCTTCGAGACCGGCCGAGATGCCATAGGCCTGCAGCGCCGCCAGCACCACGGTGCCGTAGCGCGTGTACTGGTTGATGATCTTGCGGCCCTGCTCGCCCTCCTTCTTCAGCTGCTCGAGCTGCGGCGACACCGTGGTCAGCAGCTGAATGATGATGGAGGCGGAGATGTACGGCATGATGTTGAGGGCGAAGATCGCCATCCGGTGGATGCCGCCGCCGGAAAACATGTTGAACATGCCGAGGATGCCGCCCGCCTGGGTGCGGAAGATCTGGTCCCAGGCGGAAGGGTCGATGCCCGGCAGCGGAATGTAGGTGCCGAAGCGATAGACCAGGAGCGCCCCGAGGGTGAACCAGATGCGCTTCTTCAGCTCCTCGGCCTTGGCGAGGGCCGAGAAATTGAGGTTGGCGGCCAATTGTTCTGCTGCAGAGACCATCTCGCGCTCCGGTCTTACGCCGCCCCGTTGGTCCTATGTGGTGGGGCGTGGCTGCAAATTCCATGGGCCGCGGCGACGGCCCTCAGGCGACCTGTTCTTCCGGCTTGGGGGCGAGAATCGTCACCGAGCCGCCGGCCTTTTCGACCGCGGCGACCGCCGACTTGGAGGCGCCGGCGACCGTCAGCGCCACCTTGGCCTTGAGCTCGCCGTCGCCGAGCAGGCGCACGCCGTCCTTGGCCCGCCGCAGGATGCCGGCCTTGACCAGCGTCTCCGCGTCGATCGTCGCCTTGGCGTCGAGCTTGCCGGCATCGATCGCCTGTTGAATGCGGCCGAGATTGATCTCGTTGAACGCCTTGCGGAACGGTTTGTTGAAGCCGCGTTTGGGCAGCCGCCGGTGCAGCGGCATCTGGCCGCCCTCGAAGCCCTTCACGGCGACGCC
>DATFWC010000396.1:0-11207 GCA_035259885.1 Xanthobacteraceae bacterium | reverse complement strand
TCCGTGATGGTCTTCGGCTCGCCGAAGTAGACGCCGCCGGTGAGTTCGCGCAGGATGATGATGTCGAGGCCGTCTACCACTTCGCGCTTGAGGCTGGAACTCTCCGCGAGCGCCGGATAGCAGATGGCCGGGCGGATATTGGCGAACAGCCCGAGATCCTTGCGCAGGCGAAGGAGGCCCGCCTCGGGCCGCACGTCGTAGGGTACCTTGTCCCATTTCGGCCCGCCCACCGCGCCGAAGATCACCGCGTCGGCGGCCTGTGCCTTGGCCATGGTCTCGTCTGTGATGGCGACCCCGTGCGCGTCGTAGCAGCACCCACCGGCCAGGCCCTCCTCGGTGTCGAACCGCCCGAGCCCGTGGTCGTTCATCCAGGCGATCAGCCGCTTCACCTCGGCCATGACCTCCGGCCCGATGCCGTCGCCCGCAAGGAGCAGGAGTTTGTGCGTCGCCATCTTCACCGCCTCGCTGGATCAAGCGCGCGAAGTGCTATCGGGCGGACGGCGGCTTGGCAAGCCGACGGCCGGCGTGGCCCGATTGAACCTTCTGTCCGCGGCGGCACACCAAGCCGACGCACAGGAGGGGAGCATGATCAAGATTACTGCGGCTGGCGTGCTGGCCAGCCTGGTGTCGCTGGCGGCGATCGCCGCGCTCGCTATCGGCAGCCTGGCCTGGGGCATCGGCTCCGTCATCATTTGTGCGGCCGTCGTGGCTGCCGTCATGGCGATGGCTGGTCACCTGCATCCGATCTCATGCCCGCGCTGCGCCACGCCGATGCCGACCTTCCGGCGGCCGGCGTCGGTGAAACAGGCGCTGTGGGGCGGCTGGACCTGCCCCAACTGCGGCCGCGAGATGGACCGCTCGGGCCAGGCGATGACGTGCGAAGGTGTGGAGCAAGCCTGACGTGCGCGCCGCGCTCATGCGGCGGCGTCGGTGATCAGCAGGAGGCACCCTGTCGTGGTCGTTGCCGCTGCGTGACGATGGCCGCGGCGCGCCAGGTGGTAGTCGCCGGGTCCCAGCGTGAGCGTGCCGATGGTGAGGTCGCCTGCGATCACATAGGTTTCCTCGTCCTCATCATGGTCGTGTGCGGGCAGGTGCGCGCCCGGCTCTCCGCGGATCAGGTAGGTAACGCGCCCGCCCGGCGCCTGCCACAGGATCTTGCGCTCGACGCCGCGGGCGATCCGTTTCCAGTGTCCCTCAGCGGCGCGCACCGTCAGCGTGTCCGCCAGGCTCGCCGGGGCAGATGCCGGGCGCGGCACATCCTGCGCCTGGATCGCGGTCCTGATGCGGTCGAACAGCTGCGGCGGCGGCTCGACCTGCGCGGCGTCGACGAGCGGCATGAACCGCTCGTTCCAGAATGCGATTTCCGCCGCCAGGTCCGGATCGGTGGCGGCGTCGCGCTCCACAGCGATGCGCTCGTCGGGACTCAACACCCCGAGCACGTATTCGCCAGCGCGGACCGTGTTCTGGCTCATGGCGGCTCCATGCAGGCACGCAGCCGCGCCAGCCCGCGCCTCACCGACGTCTTCACCGCGTCGACGGAAACGCCGAGCAGCACCGCGAGCTGGTCGTAGTTGAGCCCGTCGCGGTAGGCCAGGATGATTGCGTGCCGTTCGCCGTCGCTGAGCTCGCCGAGGCAGCGCCCGAGCGAGCTCAGCTCAAACCTGGCCTGGATGGCGCCGAGCGCGGCCGCGTCCGCCGCCTCGAACGTGAGGTCGTCCGGCGGTCGAACCTCGCGCATGCGCAGCCGGATCACGTCGAGCGCATGGTTGCGCGCGATGGCGATCATCCAGGCGAGGGCGCCGCCATGCGCGGGATCGAACTGCCGCGCGCGTTGCCAGATCTGCACGTAGCTCTGCTGCAAAATTTCTTCGGCCAGGCGGCGGTGGCGGGCAATGCGCAGGCACACGGCAAAGATGCGCCCGGCGGTACGGTCGTACAGCGAGCAAAACGCCACCGCGTCCGCCGCGGCCGTGCGCACGAGCAGGTCTTCAAGCGCGCGGGCGTCGGTCGCCCTGGCCAGGACTTTTGTCTCCGTCGCCGTCATGCGCGCCCCAAAAACCGGCCTCCAGCAACGATTTCTAGCACGGCCGGCGGTGGCGGTGAAATCGGCCCGCCATAGCGGCAGCCACGTCGCAATCGCCAGACCGGCTCGCGGGGTCACGGCTCGGCGCGATTGCGGGCGCGGAGCGGGCTTACAGGCCGCTGAACCAGTTGTAGCCCTGGTCCTCCCAGTAGCCTCCCAGATCCTTGTTGGTCACGTACATGGCGACGACGTGCTTGGGATTCTTGAAGCCGAGCTTGGTCGGGATGCGGATCTTCATCGGGAAGCCGTACCTCACCGGCAGGATCTCCTTGTCGAACGCGAACGTCATCTGCGTCTGCGGATGCATGGCGGTCGCCATGTCGATCGTGTTCGAATAGCCTTCGGCGCACTTGAACCAGACGTATTGCGCCCGCGTGTCGGCGCCGACGCGAAGCAGGAAGTCGGACAGGCGCGCGCCGGTCCATGATCCGATCGCGCTCCAGCCTTCGACGCACACGTGCCGCGTGATCTGCTTTTCCTGCGGCAGCGCGTAGAGATCGGCCAGGGACCACGATGTCGTGTCGTCGACCAGGCCGCCGACCTCGAGACGGTAGCTGGTGGCGTCGACCTCCGGGGCTTCGTCCTCGCTGTAGTAGGCGTTGAACGGGAACGGCCGCGTGATCGCGCTCTCCGGATAGGTGGGCGCGAGCCTGTTCGGATTGAACAGCCACGCCTGCGCGCCATCGTTGAAGCGCGAGACCACGCGTAGCGCGTTCTCGGCGCTCGGCCCATCGACGATGTCGCAGCCGGTGAGGACGGCGAGCGCGCCGAGGCTGGCGGCGCCGCGCAGGAACTGCCGCCGCGCTGGATCGGCGAGCAGCTTGGCGGCATCCCGGATCAGCAGCCTTGGATCGACACCGGGCGGAGCTTTGCGCAGGCGGGCCATGAAAAAATCCTCAGCGTCCGACAATCATCGCGCGCAGGCTTTTGGGAACGAGCACGGCAAGCACGACATGCACCAGCAGGAAGCCCACGATGGCCGCCATGGCGAAGAAATGCACATAGCGCGCCGCCTCGTAGCCACCGAACAGGGCGGTCAGTTCCTGAAGCTGAACCGGCTTCCAGATCGATAGACCTGACAGCACGGCGACGATCCCGGCCAGGATGACGCCGAGGTAGAGTAGCCTCTGGACGGCGTTGTAGACCGACAGGTCGTCATGCCGGAGCCGCAGCGTCAGCGCCGCGCCGAGGTCGGCCGCGAGCTGGCGCCCCCGGATCGGAAGCAGTTTCTTGCGGAAGCGGCCGGTCACGATGCCGAGCGTGACGTAGACGATCCCGTTCACGGCCAGCACCCACATGGCGGCGAAATGCCAGAGCAGGGCGCCGGCGAGCCAGCCGCCCAGCGTAATGCCGCGCGGGAACGTGAAGGGGAACAGCGGCGAGGCGTTGTAGATCTGCCAGCCCGAGCCGATCATCACCAGAATGGCGACGGCGTTGATCCAGTGCGTGACCCGAACCCAGAGCGGATGGATGGCGCCGCCGGTGGCGGCCGGCGTCCACGCGCGATCACGGTCGGTAGCGATGCTCGTCATGCTATGATCCTAGCTGGAGATGGCCGGGCCTCGTATCACAAACGTGCGAAGCGCGGCATCGTTTCCTACACGGCCGCATGAACTCGATTTGATCCGCGCGCAGCGACGCAAGCCAATGGTCAAGACCAATCCGGGTCATTTTTTCGAAGATTTTCGCCTTGGACAGGTGATCAAGCACGCGACGCCGCGCACCATCACGGCCGGTATCAACGTCCTCTATACGGCGCTCTACGGGTCCCGCTTCGCCGTCCAGTCGTCCGATCCGTTCGCCCAGGCGATCGGCTACCGGCGCGCGCCGATCGACGATCTCGCCGTGTTTCATATCGTGTTCGGCAAGACCGTGCCGGACATCTCGCTCAATGCGGTGGCCAATCTCGGCTATGCCGAGTGCCGTTTCCTCGCCCCCGTCTATCCCGGCGAGACGCTCAGCGCCCAATCCGAGATCATCGGGCTGAAGGAGAACTCCAACCGCAAGACCGGCATCGTCTATGTCCGCTCCACCGGCTTTCGCCAGGACGGCGCGCGCGTGCTCGACTACGTGCGCTGGGTAATGGTGCGCAAACGCGACGAGGCGGCGCCGGCGCCGGGCGATCACGTGCCCAAGCTGGCCGCCGCGCTGGCGCCCGACGCGCTCGGCGCCGCCTGTCCGCCGCTCGACGGCGGCGCCTACGATGTTGCGCTCGCCGGCAGCCCGTACCGCTGGGATGCCTATGCGGCGGGCGAGAAGATCGACCACGTCGACGGCATGACGGTGGAGGAGGCGGAGCACCAGATGGCGACGCGCCTCTACCAGAACACCGCGCGGGTCCATTTCAATCAGTTCACCGAGGGCAAGGGCCGGTTCGGTCGGCGGCTCATCTATGGCGGGCACGTGATCTCGCTGGCGCGCGCGCTGTCGTTCAACGGGCTTGCCAATGCGTTCCACATCGCCGCGATCAACGGCGGCCGTCACGTGGCGCCGCTGTTTGCCGGCGACACCGTGTTTGCCTGGTCGGAAGTGCTGGGCAAGGCCGCGCTGCCGGGGCGCAGCGACGTCGGAGCCTTGCGCCTGCGCACGATCGCCACCAAGGACCGGCCGTGCGCGGATTTCCCCGCGCGCCTGGGCGAGGACTACGACCCGGCCGTGATTCTCGATCTCGACTATTGGGTGCTCATGCCGATTTGAACGCTTAGGGTGGACAAATTCGCCTGTTGCAGCGCTGAATGTGGGCAACGGCGCGACGCGAATTTGCCCATCATGAAGCCGGGTACGTGCCGTTGCCCACCCTCCGCGGCTATTCGGGGCTGCTGCCGCGGTGAGACGAAAGCGAGAAGCTCTTGAAGAAAGCCCAGACTTCTTCGGCTGTCTCGATGTCATGGTTGCGAGGACCAAACTTTTCCTCGGACATCGGATTCCCGCCGGCCTTGATCGACGGAATTTGATGTCCGCCGCCTTCGATGCGGTAGAGGCGAGGATTGGCTCCGGTCCGACAATCGCTCCACTCGACCACAGTGACTTGCGTCTGATCGGAAGCATCGCGGTGCGGCAGGGCGCGCGGGCTGCGCCGCGTGCACCCATGCAGAGAGCGCCAGAAATCCATCGTCTCCGCCACCGACAGGAGGCGGCCCCTGAGGCCTTGCGCGCCGCCAAACGCTTGCATGCGATCGCTCGTCCCGGCGAGGACCATCATCGGAACCGGTCGCGGCGGCCGGCAATCGTCGCGCTGGAATTCGGTCATGCCGCTGATGAGGGAGGCGGCGGCAGCGATCCGGTCGGCCAGTGCGCAGGCCAGCGTGAAAGTCATCAGGCCGCCACGCGATAGGCCGGTGACATAGATGCGCTTAGGGTCGGCAATCTTTCTGCCCACCAGGTCGTCGACCAGCAGGCGGATGAATCCGACGTCGTCGACCGTCTCGCTTTCGACTTTCGGCATCGGCTGGTTGATCGGCCGGCCATAGCTCCATGCGTGTTTGACCGCGTCAGGATAGACCGCGACAAATCCCTCGCGGACGGCGGCGTCGTCGAATCCGGCGAAGCTGCGGAAGTTCTCGCCGATGCCGCCAAGGCCGTGGAGGGCGATCACCAGCGGCCGCGGCGCCTCCGCCAGTCCTGCCGGCCGGTAGAGCACGGCCGTGCGCTCGACGCCCTGATGCTGGAGCTTCAACGTTTCGGCCGAATGGGTGGGGCCTCCGGCTGAAAGCACGGCAATCGCGGCCGCGATGCAGAGGCACGAGCAGTACCGACGATCGAACATGACGCCAATTCCGTCGATCCGCCATGCATGCAATGCCTCGAAGCTTACGCCTGGGCGAAGCAAAAGGCGAGATCAGGCGTCGGCGCGCAGGTGCTCGACCAGCTGGCGGGCATGGGTCGGCAGGTCGTCGAAGCTGCGCACGCAGATGGTGAGATCGCGTACCGCCCAGGTGTCGGCCAGCGGCACCGCCGCGATCGCCATGGCTTTCGTGGCCCAGCGGGAGGTGGTCTCCGGCACGATGCCGATGCCGACGTCGCACTCCACCAGCCGGCACACGGCGTCAAAGCTGCGCAGCTGGACTCGCAGGCGCAGCGGCTGGCCGGCGCGCACAGCCTTGTCGGCGAGGAAGCGCTGCAGCGCGCTGGCGCGGTCCAGCCCGACGAAGTCGTGGTCGAGCACATCGGCGAAGGCAATCTGCCGCTTGCGGGCGAGCGGGTGATCGCGCGACACCACGAGCACGAAGCGGTCGCGGCGGAAGGGAAAGGTTTCCAGCGATCCGGCGTCGACCGTGCCAGCGATGATGCCGAGGTCGGCGACGCCTTCGGCGATCAGGCCCACGATCTCGTCGCTCAGCCGCTCCTCCAGGTCGACGCCGACATGGGGATGCGCCGAGAGGAACGAGCTCAGCGCTTCCGGCAGGAATTCGGTGAGCGCGTTGGTGTTGGACAACACCCGGATCTGGCTGGCGAGCCCGCCCGCATAGGCGCCGAGGTCCTCACGCAGGCGCTCGGACTGGCGCAGGATGGTGCGCGCATGCTGCACCAGCGTGCGGCCCGCCTGGGTCGGCGTGACGCCCTGGCGCGTGCGCACCAGCAGGGCGGCGCCGAGCGCCTCTTCCATGCGCCGGATGCGCGTCGAGGCGGCGGCGAGCGCCAGATGCGCGCGATCGGCACCGTGCGTGATGCTGCCCGCGTCGACCACGTGGCGGAACAGGTTGAGGTCGGCCAGATCGAACCGCATGGAATCCTCCATGCTTCGCCATTTGCGAAGGAAACTTACGCCAAAAACGCATTGTTCCCTTTGTTTTCCTAGCACATATATTCGCCAGATGCGAAGCGTTGTCCGGTGCAGCGGCTGCAGCGGCGCATTGCGGTGCCTCGCCACATTGGTTAGGAACCGTTGCACGCCTCAGCGATTCAGCGCTTGCCCGAGATTGGAGCACCGATGGCCGATACCAAGGCGCGCGTGGCGCGGCCGCTGTCGCCCCACATCCAGATCTACCGCTTCATGCTGACCTACCTGATGTCCGGGTTCCACCGCGTCACCGGCGCCGCGCTCTATTTCGGCATGCTCCTGGTGGTGTGGTGGCTGGTTGCCGCTGCCTCCGGCCCCAACGCCTATTCCCGGGTGCAATGGTTCATGGACACGGCGATCGGCCGCCTGGTCCTGCTCGGCTTCACCTGGGGGCTGATCCACCACACGCTCGGCGGCATTCGCCACCTGGTGTGGGACACGCTGCACGGCTTCGGCCCGAGCGAGCGCGAATGGCTGGCGCGGGCGACGCTGGCGGGCTCGATCAGCCTCACGGTCGTCGTGTGGATCGTCGGCTATCTGGTCTTGGGGGGAGCGCGCTGATGGATACCGAGCACGTCAGCATGAAAACCCCGCTCGGCCGCGTCCGCGGCCTCGGCGCGGCGCGCTCTGGCACGCAGCATTTCTGGCAGCAACGGCTCACATCGGTCGCCGGCATTCCGCTCACGATCGCGTTCATCGTGATCGTGATCGCCCTGCTCGGCCGCAATCACGCCGCCGCCGTACAAATCCTCGGCTCGCCGCTGGTCGCCATCGTAATGCTGTTGTTCATCATCACGACCGTCTACCATATGTGCCTGGGGATGCAGGAGATCATCGTCGACTACGTGCATGACGATCTGGTCAAGTTCCTCGCCCTCATTTGCAATACCTGCTTCGGTGTAGTCGTCGCGCTCGCCTCCATCTATGCCATCCTCAAGCTGAGCTTCGGAGTCTAGGGCCATGGCCGCCAACGATCCCGTGACTGGCGCGCCGGCCGTCAACGGCCGCGCCTATCCGGTCGAAGATCACACGTTCGACGTGGTGGTGGTGGGCGCCGGCGGCTCCGGCCTGCGCGCCGTGGTCGGTTGCGCGGAAGCGGGTTTGCGCACCGCCTGCGTGACGAAGGTGTTTCCCACCCGCTCGCACACGGTGGCGGCGCAGGGTGGCATCGCGGCCGCGCTCGGCAACATGGGCGAGGACGACTGGCGCTGGCACATGTACGACACCGTGAAGGGATCGGACTGGCTCGGCGACCAGGACGCCATCGAATACATGTGCCGCAATGCGCCGGAAGCCGTCTACGAGCTCGAGCACTGGGGCCTGCCGTTCTCGCGCAAGGACGATGGAAAAATCTACCAGCGGCCGTTCGGCGGCATGACCACGCACTACGGCAAGGGCACCGCGCAACGCACCTGCGCGGCCGCCGACCGCACCGGCCACGCCATGCTGCACACGATGTATGGCCAGTCGCTGCGCCACTCGGCCCAGTTCTTCATCGAATATTTCGCCATCGACCTCATCATGGACGACGAAGGGCGCTGCCGCGGCGTGGTGGCGCTCAACCTGGAAGACGGCTCGGTGCACCGCTTGCGCGCCCACATGACCATCCTGGCCACCGGCGGCTATGGCCGCGCCTACTTCTCCTGCACGTCGGCACACACCTGCACCGGCGACGGCAACGCCATGGTGCTGCGCGCCGGCCTGCCGCTGCAGGACATGGAGTTCGTCCAGTTCCACCCGACCGGCATCTATCCGGCCGGCTGCCTGATCACCGAAGGGGCGCGCGGCGAGGGCGCCTACCTGGTCAATTCGGAAGGCGAGCGCTTCATGGAGCGCTACGCGCCGTCGGCCAAGGATCTGGCCTCACGCGACGTGGTCTCGCGCTCGATGACGATCGAGATCCGCGAGGGCCGCGGCGTCGGCAAGAACAAGGACCACATCTACCTTCACATCGACCATCTCGATCCCGAGGTGATCGCCGAACGGCTGCCCGGCATCTCGGAGTCGGCGCGCATCTTCGCCGGTGTCGACGTGACCAAGGAACCGATCCCGGTGCTGCCGACCGTGCACTACAACATGGGCGGAATCGCCTGCAATTATCACGGCGAGGTCCTGGCCAAGAAGAACGGCAATCCCGACCACGTCGTGCCGGGGATCATGGCGCTGGGCGAAGCCGCCTGCGTGTCCGTGCACGGCGCCAACCGCCTCGGCTCGAATTCGCTCATCGACCTCGTCGTGTTCGGCCGCGCGGCGGCGCATCGCTGCGCCGAAATCGTCACGCCCGGCGAAAAGCATCCCGACCTCGCCAACGGCTCGACCGAGCTGGCGCTGTCGCGGCTCGACCGCTTCCGCCACACCTCCGGCGGTACGCCGACGGCCGAGCTGCGGCTCAAGATGCAGAAGGTGATGCAGAGCAATTGCGCCGTGTTCCGCACCGGCGCGGTGCTGGAGGAGGGCCACAAGCTCATCCACGACGTGTTCGCCGGCGTGTCCGACCTGCGCGTCACCGACCGTTCGCTGATCTGGAACTCCGACCTGGTGGAGACGCTGGAGCTCGACAATCTCGTGGCGCAGGCGGTCGTCACCATGGATTCCGCGCTCAACCGCACGGAAAGCCGCGGCGCGCACGCGCGCGAGGATTTTCCCGAGCGCGACGACAAGAACTGGATGAAGCACACGCTGTCATGGCTCGACCGCGCGACCGGGAAGGTCACCATCGACTACCGGCCGGTGCATACCTACACGCTCAGCAACGACGTGGCCTATATCGAGCCCAAGGCGCGGGTGTATTGAGGCTGCAGGGATGGGTGAGCGCGGATCAATGATCGCGCGGGCTCGGAACGATTGAGGCTCAGATGGTCCAATTCACGCTGCCGAAGAACTCCAAGGTCACCGAGGGCAAGACCTGGCCGCGGCCGGAAGATGCCAAGAACGTGCGGGAATACCGCGTCTACCGCTGGAATCCGGAGGACGGCAAAAACCCGCGCATGGACACCTACTACGTCGATCGCGACGAGTGTCCGCCGATGGTGCTCGACGCGCTGATCTGGATCAAGAACACCATTGACCCGACGCTGACCTTCCGCCGCTCGTGTCGCGAGGGCGTGTGCGGCTCGTGCGCCATGAACATCGACGGCACCAACACTCTCGCCTGCACGAAATCCATGGACGACATCAAGGGCGTGGTGAAGATCTATCCGCTGCCGCACCAGCCGGTGGTGAAGGACCTGGTGCCGGACCTGACGAACTTTTACGCGCAATACGCCTCGATCGAGCCGTGGCTGCATACGGTGTCGCCGACGCCGGAGAAGGAATGGCGGCAAAGCCGCGAAGACCGCACCAAGCTCGATGGGCTCTACGAATGCATCCTGTGCGCCTGCTGCAGCACGTCGTGCCCGAGCTATTGGTGGAATCCGGAGCGCTATCTCGGCCCGGCGGTGCTGCTCCAGGCGCAGCGCTGGATCGTGGATTCGCGCGACGAGGCCACGGGCGAACGGCTCGATGACCTCGAGGATCCGTTCCGCCTCTATCGCTGCCACACCATCCTGAACTGCTCGAAGGCCTGCCCGAAGCACCTCAACCCGGCCAAGGCCATCGCCGAGATCAAGAAGAACATGGTCGAGCGGCAGGTCTGAACTGAGCGCGTTGCCGGGAAGCGGCGCCCAGGACGCGTGCTGCCGCGCAGCACCCAAGATCTAGGGTTTGAGGTCGGTTGCCGCTTTCATGCTCCCGTCCATGTAGAAGGGCACGGATTCGTGTTCGTGCACGATCTTCCACGCGCCTCCCACCTTGCGCAGGCCCAGGGTGAGGCGAAACCAGAGATCGGTCTGTTCGCCATCGGTCATGACTCCACTCATGTGGTTGAGGCTGTGACAGAAGGCCACATCATTGCCTGCGACGATGCTGAGGTCGCGGGTCTCGTAACTGATCGTGCCACGCCAGGTGGCGAACCACGCGTCGAGGGCCTTCGGGTCCGCCGCCGCCCGCAGAGGCGGCGCAAGGGAGAAGTGGACGAAGTCGTCCGCATGGTGCTTGGCCACGCCGCCGGCGTCCTTCGCACGGATTGCGTTCGTCACGTCATCGATCAGGGCTCGAATCAGGGCTTCATCGTCGGGCTTTCGGCTCTTGGCGGCCATTTCTCTCTCCTCTGCTGCCGAATGCTGCCCCGAGGACGAAGGATGCGATGGCGATCCGACACCAGGCCGGAATTTTTGACCGAAAGGCGAAATCGCGTTGCTCCCACCGCCTGATCGTCAGATAACTCAGGTGGCTCAGCGGGGCAGACCTCCCCGCATGCCGCCGTGCGCCGGCCGCCGCAACTTGGCTCAACGTCGTGTGTGGAGT
>DATFWC010000395.1:0-10973 GCA_035259885.1 Xanthobacteraceae bacterium | reverse complement strand
CCGTAGCTTCGTTTGCGCCCCGATACTATGCGATTCCGCAGGGTTGACCCGGAGCCGCCATCAGCCCAAACCATAGGCGCATGCTTGGGTGGTCGTAAGTGTCGCCATGGTGGGCGGCCGCCAGCAGCGGGAATCCAAAGGGTGGCGCCATGGGCGCGCCCAGCAGGCGAGGGAAACTGGATGGGACGGCGGTACAAGAGCGGCGAAAAAAGCAGCCAGTCGCGACATCTGAGGTCGGCCAGGATCATTCGGTCGATGCTGGCCGAGTGCGGGGATTCATCGCGCCTTCTCGAGCTGTTTTATTTCAGCCGCGAGCCCGATGTGCTTGAAATCATTCGCGCCGTCGCGGCCCTGCCGGAGGAGGCCCGCGCCGCGCTGGAAGCCTTTCTCGCCGTCTCGCATGAACCGGCGGCGGTCACGGCCAAGTGGGATGGAGCGGGGCGCCTCACGTTGTCCTCGCCGCAGGTCGGCCAGACCATGGCAATCATCAGTTTCTGCGCCGAGAACGACGACGTCGAGAAGCCGTTGCTGCCCAACTGAGCCGGCCCGCTGACCGGCTGCGGCGCGCGCATCACACCAGCCGGATTTCTGTTAGCGCAGTGGCGGGATTTCAACCTGCCGCTGTCATTTCTGCGTGGCTGACACGCGGCAGTTGTTGATCTCCGGCGACAGCCTGTTAGTGTGCAATCCATTGTGCGGCAACCGACTCAATGGACTCAATGAGTGTCAAGGAGAACTGATGATGACCCCCAAGAAGCCTGATCCGGTCGATGTTGAGGTCGGGCAAAGGATTCGCATCCAGCGATTGCAGAGCGGCTTGTCGCAGACCTCGCTCGCAGAGCAGCTCGGGGTGACGTTCCAGCAGGTGCAGAAATACGAGAAGGGCGTGAACCGGGTCGGTGCCGGCCGCTTGACCAAGATCGCCAAGGTGCTTGGCGTTCCGGTCAGCACGTTCTTCGGCGCCCATGACACGAGTTCGATCGAGCGCAGCGAGCGCGGCACGGCCTCGTCGCCGCTGAAGCTCCTCACGGTGCCCGGGGCCCTGCGTCTGCTGCGCGCCTACGCGCAGCTCAACGACGGCAAGATGCGCCGATCGATCGTCGAACTGGTCGAGAACGTGGCCGCCGGCCGTCGCTAGCGGTCCCCCGCGACACGCAGCCGTATCCGAAGCGTATTCGGCTGAAGCCGGATGCGCTTTTTGCTTGCGCCAGCGCGCCTGACCGCTTTCCGCTTCAACCAGACCGTCAAGCGCTGTTGACGTTCAGGCTTAATCGCACTTCCCAACGAAAACCGGTTGCCGGTTTTCGGGAAAATGCTCAGCGGATCGCGATGTCGAGGGCGATGTCGAGATTGGGCGCCGAATGGGTAATCGATCCCGACGACACGTAGTCGACCCCGCTTTCAGCGATCGTGCCCACGGTATCAAGCGTGATTCCGCCTGACGCCTCGGTGACCAGACGCCCGGCAACCAGCTCGACCGCGCGGCGCAGCATCGCGGCATCCATGTTGTCAAGCAGGACGACGTCGGCACCGCCGGCGTCGATCACGTCGCGCAACTGATCGAGCGTATCCACTTCGATCTCGATCTTGACCAGATGGCCGGCCACCGCGCGTGCGCGCTCGAGCACGGCACGGATGCTGCCGGCCACCGCGATGTGGTTGTCCTTGATCAGCATCGCATCGTCGAGACCGAAGCGATGATTGAAGCCGCCACCGCAGCGCACGGCATATTTCTGCAGCGCCCTCAGGCCCGGCGTCGTCTTGCGCGTACAGGTGACGCGCGTGCGCGTGTGCGCCACGCGCACGACGAATGCTGCCGTCGCCGTGGCAATCCCAGACAGGTGACCGAGGAAATTGAGCGCAACCCGCTCGCCGGCCAGGATCGCGCGCGCATTGCCGGCAATCGTCATGAGCGCATCCCCGGCGGCGACCGCCGCGCCGTCGCGCTCATGCGCCGTGATGCCGATATCAGGCGCGAGTTTGCGGAACACGGCTTCCACCAGCGGCAGCCCCGCGATCACGCCCGGCTGGCGCGCAACCACGACGCCGCGCCCGCGCGCGTCGGCCGGAATGGTGGCGGTCGAGGTAACGTCGCCAGCGCGGCCGAGATCTTCGGCGAGCGCCCGCATCACCGCCTCGTCGATCTCGAGCGGGGACAGGAACGCGTCGGGATACAGCAGCGAGCCGGCCACCGACTCGGCGCGCAAGGCCGTGAGTTCAGGCTGCCGCGAATGGCGCATGTCGTCCCTCCGTTGCTTGCCGCGCCAGGGCGCGGGCCTGATCCAGGGTGAGGAAAGTGCGCTGGCCCTGCGCGGCATCGGCTGCCGGATGGTCCGAGCGATAATGCCCGCCGCGGCTCTCGCGCCGCCGCCACGCCGCCGCCGCGATGACGAGGGCGGCAACCGCCATGTTGCGCAAGGCCGGCGACGCGCTCTCGCGTTCGATCCGGCCGATCTCGCGCAGCGCATGGGCAAGTCCGGCGTCGGTCCTGATCACCCCCACATGCGCCGTCATGAGCTGGCGCAGCTCCGTCTCATCGGCGGGCGGCGGCAGCACCGGCGCGCCGATCTCGACCAGGTCCTGGCGCGCTCCGGCGCGCGGCGGCAGGCCGCCGATGTCCTCGGCGATGCGGGCCGCGAATACGACCGCCTCCAGCAGCGAGTTGGAGGCCAGCCGATTGGCGCCGTGCGCGCCGGTCGAGGCGACTTCGCCCGCCGCCCACAATCCCGCCAGCGAGGTTCGTCCGCGCGCGTCCACCGCGATGCCGCCCATGTGGTAGTGCGCCGCTGGCGCGACCGGAACGAGATCGCGCGCCGGGTCGATGCCGGCGGCCATGCACGTGGCATGCACGGTAGGAAAGCGCTCGGCGAACGCGCTGCCGATGGCCTGACGCGCGTCCAGGAAGGCGCCGCGCCCCGCCGCGATCTCGGCGAACACGCCACGCGCGACGACGTCGCGCGGCGCCAGCTCGGCTTCGGCATGGAGCCGGCGCATGAAGCGCTCGCCGGCGCGATTGATCAGGATGGCGCCGTCGCCGCGCAACGCCTCGGTGGCGAGCGGTGCCGGATCCCAGCCGATGGCGATCGCCGTGGGGTGGAACTGGACGAATTCGGTATCGGCCAGCATGGCCCCGGCGCGAGCCGCGAGCGCCAGGCCCTGGCCCTGCGCCTCCTGCGGGTTGGTGGTGACCGCATAGAGGTGGCCGACGCCGCCAGTGGCGAGTACGACGGCGCGCCCCGTGATGGTCGTGCGCCGGTTCGCATCGAGCGCGCGCGCCCGGATGCCACTGACTACGCCGCCGGCGCTGGCCAGATCCTCGGCCCAAAGCCCTTCGAGAACGCGGATCGACGGCGTCTTGCGTACGGCGGCCACGAGCGCGGCCATGATGGCGCGGCCGGCCGTGTCGCCCTTCACCCGCACGATGCGGCGGGCCGAGTGCGCCGCCTCGCGCGACACCAGGAGATGGCCTGCGAGATCCTTGTCGAACGGCACGCCGTAGGCGAGCAGCTCGGCAACGCGCGCCGGCGCCTCGCGCGCCATCGTCAGCGCCACCTGCTCGTCGACCAGGCCGGCGCCCGCCGCAACAGTGTCGCGGGCGTGCGCCTCGGGCGTGTCCTCCTGCGTCACGGCCGCGGCGATGCCGCCCTGGGCCCAGGCGCTCGAGGAGCCTTCGCCGATCGGCGCCGCCGTCACCACCGTGACGGGCCGCGGGCTGACCCGCAACGCGCAGAACAGGCCCGCGAGACCGCCGCCGACGATGATCACATCGTCGCTGTGGGCATGCAGGCTGCGTGGGTTGTGCACGTCGTGCGGCATGGTCTTCAGCTCCGCAGGTGAACCATCCGCTCGACGGCGCGGCGCGCCTTGTCGGCGATCAAGGGGTCGATCACGACCTCCTCCTTCATGTGCACGAGGCTGTCGAGAATTTTCGGCAGCGTGATGCGCTTCATGTGCGGGCACAGATTGCACGGGCGCACGAACTCGACCTCGGGCAGCTCCGCCTGCACGTTGTCCGCCATGGAGCACTCGGTCACCATGACGACGCGCTGCGGCCTGCGGGTGCGCACCCAGTCGATCATGTGCGCGGTCGAGCCGGTGAAATCCGCCTCGGCGATCACGTCGGGGGGGCATTCCGGATGGGCAATGATCTTGATCGCCGGATCACTCTCGCGGTAGAGCCGTAGCTCGTCGGCCGTGAACCTTTCATGCACCTCACAGGCGCCGTGCCAGGCGATGATCTTCTTGGCCGTCTGCGCCGCGACGTATTTGGCGAGATACTGGTCGGGCAGGAAGATGACCATGTCGCCGGGAAGGCTCTCGACCACCTGCAGGGCGTTGGACGAGGTGCAGCAGATATCGACCTCGGCCTTCACCTCGGCCGATGTGTTGACGTAGGCGACCACCGGCACGCCGGGATAGTTTTCCCGCAGCAGCCGCACGTCCTCGCCCGTGATCGAGGCGGCGAGCGAGCAGCCGGCCTTCAGATCCGGAATCAGCACCACCTTGTCCGGATTGAGGATCTTCGACGTCTCGGCCATGAAGTGCACGCCGCATTGCACGATCACGTCGGCGTCGACCTTGGTGGCCTCGCGCGCGAGCTGCAGCGAGTCACCGACGAAGTCGGCCACGCAATTGTAGATTTCCGGCGTCTGGTAGTTGTGTGCCAGGATGACTGCGTTGCGCTCCTTCTTCAGTGCGTTGATGGCCTTCACGTAGGGCGCAAAGAATGGCCACTCGACCGGCGGCACGACGTTCTGCACGCGCGCATAGAGCGGCGCCGTCTCACGCGCCACCTGCTCGTTCCATTGCAGGTCCGGCATCGGCAGCACCCGGAATTTTTCGCGTGCCGCGGCCGCGCCGGGACGGAGGGCCGGACGCGATCCGGGATTGGAGGCATATGAGACTGACACGGGATCCTCCATTATGCTCTATATGAGCATATCTAGGCAGTAAAACAACCGGCTTGCAGCCGGCCTCACGACCCAGGTTATCCTCAACCTGAGCAAATCATATATAACACGTTCCCCGGGCCGGTGCCAGCCCGTTGTCGCGCCTCAGCCATGCGCTTGGTAAATCGGTCTGATCAGCAACATTTGTTTGGGGAGCATGAACGCAGCCCCTATGTTGCTGTCAAATCCTTGAAAGCGCTCGAGGCGAGAGATTCAATCGATGGCGACGACCGACGCGGCCGGCCGGATCGGCTGGCGCACCCCGGCTTTTGTGGTGGGATGCGGCTGCCTTATCGCGCTGCTGAGCTTCGGGCCGCGCTCGGCGCTCGGCCAGTTCCTGACGCCGCTGTCGCTGTCGGGCAACTGGGGCCGCGACGTGTTTTCCTTCGCGGTCGCCATCCAGAACCTGCTGTGGGGCTTGGGCCAGCCCTTCGCCGGCGGCGTGGCCGACCGCTTCGGGGCCACGCGCGTGCTGTGCGCCGGCGCGCTGCTCTATGCGCTCGGCCTCGTCCTCATGGCCTATTCGACCACGCCGGCGATGCTGCATCTCTCGGCGGGCGTCCTGATCGGATTCGGCCTGTCGGGCTGCTCGTTCAACCTGGTGATCGGGGCGCTGGGCAAGCTGGTGCCTGACGACTGGCGCTCATTCGCCTTCGGCGCCGGAACGGCGGCCGGGTCGTTCGGCCAGTTCCTGTTCTCGCCGCTCGCGCGCGCCCTGATCGACTGGTTCGACTGGCAGGCCGCGCTGGTCGTCTTTGCCGTCATCCTGCTGCTCATCCTGCCGCTGTCGCTGGCGCTGGCGACACCCACCGCGCCGCCCGGGCCGGCGGCTCCGCGCCAGTCGTTCATGCAGGCCCTGTCCGAGGCGTTCGGTCATCGCAGTTACGTGCTGCTCGTGCTCGGCTTCTTCACCTGCGGGTTCCAGCTGGCCTTCATCACCGTGCATCTTCCGACCTATCTGGTGGACCGCGGCCTGTCGGCCAGCGTCGGTGCGTGGACCGTCGCCGTGATCGGTCTGTTCAACATCGTCGGCTCCTTGTCGTCCGGCTGGCTCGGCGACCGCATGCCGAAGCGCTACATCCTGTCGTTCATCTATTTCGCGCGCGCGCTTGCGGTGGTCGCCTTCATCACGCTGCCGGCGAGCCCGGCAACGGCGATCGCCTTCGGCGCCGTCACCGGGCTGCTGTGGCTGTCGACCGTGCCGCCGACGTCCGGACTTGTCGCCCTGATGTTCGGCACCCGCTGGCTCGCCATGTTGTTCGGCTTTGCCTTCTTCAGTCACCAGGTCGGCGGCTTCCTCGGCGTGTGGCTCGGCGGGCTCCTGTTCGAGCGCACCGGATCCTACGACGTCGTGTGGTGGCTGTCGGTGTTCTTCGGCGTGGCTTCGGCGCTGATCAATCTGCCGATCGTAGAGAAGCCGGTGCAGCGGCCGGTCGCGGCTGCCGCGTGAACGCGCGATGCTGTAGATGCTGTACAAGCCGCAAACATCGAGCTCGATCGGCTGGCGCACGCCGGCCGTGATCCTGGTGTGCGGCTGCCTGATCAGCACGTTCGGCTTCGGGCCGCGCTCGGCGCTCGGCCTGTTCCTCACGCCGATGTCGTCGGCGCACGGATGGGGCCGCGACGTCTTCGCCCTGGCGCTCGCCATTCAGATGCTGCTGTGGGGCGCCTGCCAGCCGTTTGCCGGCGCCGTGGCCGACCGCTTCGGCGCCATGCGCGTGCTGTCCGGCGGCGCCATCCTCTACGCAATCGGCCTCGTGCTGATGGCGTACAGCCAGACCCCGGCCATGCTGCAGTTCACGGCCGGCGTCGTGCTCGGCTTCGGCATCGCCGGCTCGTCGTTCACGGTCGTGCTCGGGGCGTTCGGCAAGCTCTTGCCGGAGCGCTGGCGCTCGTTCGCCTTTGGCGCCGGCACCGCCGCCGGGTCGTTCGGCCAGTTCCTGTTCTCGCCCATCGCCGTCGGGCTGATCGACGGCTTCGGCTGGCAGCACGCGCTGCTCATCTTCGCCGCCATCGTGCTGGTCATCATCCCGTTGACCCTGGCGTTGACGGTGCCGTCAGGGCAGGGCGACTCGGGCAGCGCGGCGCACCAGTCGATCAAGCATGCGCTCACCGAAGCGCTGTCGCACCGCAGCTATCTCCTGCTCGTGCTCGGCTACTTCACGTGCGGCTTCCAGCTTTTCTTCATCACGGTGCACCTGCCAGCCTACCTGGTTGATCGCGGCCTGCCGGCCGAGATCGGCGCGTGGACGATCGGCGTGATCGGCCTGTTCAACGTCGTCGGCTCGCTGTCGTCGGGCTGGCTCAGCGACCGCATGCCCAAGCGCTATCTGCTGGCCTTGATTTATTCCATGCGTTCGCTGGCCGTGTTCGCCTTCATCAGCCTGCCGACCACGCCGGCCTCGTCCGTGATCTTTGGCGCCGTGATCGGTCTGCTGTGGCTGTCGTCGGTGCCGCCGACCAACGGCCTCGTGGCGGTCATGTTCGGCACGCGCTGGCTGACCATGCTGGCGGGCCTGGCGTTCTTCAGTCACCAGGTCGGGGGCTTCATGGGCGTGTGGCTCGGCGGGCTCGTGTACGAGCGCACCGGCTCCTATGACCTGATCTGGTGGCTGTCGATCCTGTTCGGCCTGCTCTCCGCCGTCATCAACATGCCGATCGAGGAGAAGCCGGTCGCACGTGCGGCGCCCCAGCCGACGTGACCTCCGTGGCGCGGTCGAGCTTGCGCTGACCGACGCTCCGTGGCCACAATTCCGCGGCATGGCAGCGGTGATCATCAGTCATGGCGACCTTCAGGGCGATCCTCATTCGCAAGACCGACGACGGACAGTCGGTCGGCCTTACGGACTTCGACGAAAAAGATCTGATGGACGGCGACGTCACAGTCCGCGTCGAGTGGTCGAGCCTCAATTACAAGGACGGGCTGGCGCTGACTGGCAAGGCGCCGGTCGTGCGCCGCTTCCCCATGATCCCGGGCATCGATCTGGCCGGCATGGTCGAGGCCTCGCAGCACGCTGACTGGAAGCCCGGCGACCGCGTCATTGTCAACGGCTGGGGCCTGGGAGAGACCCATCTCGGCGCCTATGGCGAAAAGGCACGCGTGAAAGGCGATTGGCTGGTGCCGGTACCGGCCGGCATGACCGGCCGCGAGGCCATGGCGATCGGCACCGCCGGATACACTGCGATGCTCGCCGTGCTGGCGCTCGAGCGCCACGGCGTCACCTCCGAGCGCGGCCCGGTCGTGGTCACCGGGGCAGCCGGCGGCGTCGGCTCGGTGGCGATCGCGCTCCTGGCCAAGCTCGGTTACCACGTCGTTGCCTCGACGGGCCGCATGAGCGAGGCCGACTACCTGAAGCGCCTCGGCGCCAGCGAGGTCATCGATCGCGCCGAGCTCAGCGGCAAGGTCCGGCCGCTGGCCAAGGAGCGCTGGATCGGCGGTATCGACTCGGTCGGCTCGAGCACGCTGGCCAACATCCTGTCCATGACCCGCTACGGCGGTGCGGTTGCCGCCTGCGGCCTCGCCGGCGGCCTGGATCTGCCCGCCTCGGTCGCGCCCTTCATTTTGCGGGCGGTGTCGCTTTTAGGGATCGATTCCGTGATGTGTCCGCAGAGCGTCCGGCGCGAGGCATGGAAACGCTTGGCTTCCGACCTCGACCGGGGCAAACTCCAGGCGCTGACAAGGGAAATCAGCCTGGTCGAGGTGCTCGAGGCCGGCCGCTCGATCGTGGACGGGCAGGTACGCGGGCGAATCGTGGTCAAGATTGGGTAAACACGTTCAGAATTTGTCCACCATCGTGGGGCATGATCGCCCCGCCATAGTTAACCGAGTGGGGTAGACATGTCGGCGCGTATCGCTGTGATTGTGGCAGGCGTACTAGCGATTTTGCCGTCTGTTGCGGGACCGGCCGGGGCCGGGGAGATGAAGCCCGAGGAAGCCCAGCGCTTCGTCGCCGGCAAGCTGTTTGCCTATTCCTGCTTCGACGGCACCGCCGGCGCCGGCCGTTTTTTCCCCGACGGGTCGGTGGCCGGCACCGTCCGGATGCAGGGCAAGGGCCCGATGCGCTATGCGATGCTTCCGGCCGGTACCCTGAAGATCAAGAACAATACCGTGTGCGCGACCCTCAAGGGGATGCCGTTCGAGCCCTGCTTCAACCTGGAGCAGACCGACGCCCACAGCTTCCGCGGCTCGATCCGCGGCCTGAGCTTCGCCTACTGCACCTTCACCAAGCGTAACCCGCGCACCAACGTCGCCCGCGCGGGCGAGCCGATTCCGCTGCGCGCCTCGATCAGCGAGACCGCCGGCCGCAACTGATCATGCTGTGAGCGCCTTGTTGGCCGGATGCGCCCGGCGTCGGGGCGCCGGCGCCTTATTTCGGCTGCGTGTCGGCGGCCTTGATGGCTTCGTCCCACAGGGCCATGTCGTGGGCGATCATGGCGGCAAATTCCGCCGGGCTGTTGCCGAGCGGATCGACGCCGTTGCGCACCAGCCGCTCGGCGATGCTCGGATCGCGCACGGCCTTGCCGACTTCCTGCGCCAGCCGATCGATGATGTCCTTCGGCGTGCCGGCCGGCGCCATCAGTCCGTTCCACGTCAGGACGTGAAATCCGGGAAAGCCGGACTCGATGAACGTCGGCACATCGGGAAGCTGCGCGTTGCGCTGCTCGCTGGACACCGCGAGCATGCGGATGGTGCCGGTTCCGGCCTGCGGTAGCACCACCGACAGATTGGGAAAGAATGATGTCACATGACCGGCGACGACGTCGGTCAATGGCGCCGCGCCGCCCTTGTAGCTCACCGGAATCATGTCGATGCCCGCCCGGTTGAGGAACAGGGCCATGGACAGGTGCACCATGCTGCCGGGACCGGCCGACACGTAGGTCAGCTTGTCGGGCTGCCGGCGCACGTAGTCGACGAACTCCTTCAGATTGGTAGCGGGCACGCTTGCATTGATGACGAGCACGAATGGGTTGGTCCCGATATTGCTGATCGGCACCAGATCGCGCACCGGATCGTAGGGCGCCTTGGAAATTTTCGGGATGACGGCGATCTGGCCGAGCGTCGCCATGAACAGCGTGTAGCCGTCGGCCGGCGCGCGTGCCACCGATTCGGCTGCCAGTGCGCCGCCCGCGCCGGGCCGGCTTTCCACAACGAATTGCTGGCCAAAAACCTCGCCGAGCCGTTGCGCGATGATCCGGGCGACCGCGTCGCTGTTTCCGCCGGCCGGGAAGGGAACGATGATCCTGACCGGCCGCTGCGGCCACTCCTGCGCTTGCGCCGGCGGCGGAAGGCCGAGCGCAAACAAGGCCAATACCAGCACCCAGGCCATTCGATGGCGCATGATCCTGCTACCTGAACTCGCTGCGGACGGGGCATTGTACACGCTTTAATTGAGATGCAACATGTGCTTAATGTAGGTTCCCACCAGCGGCCGAATGCACGATGGCCAGAAAAATAGATTGGGAAAGCCAGATCGGTCGCCGCCTGCGGCTGCGCGACCTGCACGTCTTCTTCACCGTCGTGCAGCGCGGCAGCATGGCCAAGGCGGCGGCGCAACTGGGCGTCTCGCAGCCAGCCGTATCGGAAGTCATCGGCTGCCTGGAAGAGGCGCTCGGCGTGCGGCTGCTGGATCGCAGCGCGCGCGGCGTCGAGCCGACCGTCTATGGCCATGCGCTGCTCAAGCGCAGCGCGATCGTGTTCGACGAACTCAAGCAAAGCATCAAGGACATGGAGTTCCTGGCCGATCCGACCGTCGGCGATCTTCGCATCGGATGCGTGGAATCGCTGGCGTCGGCGGTGCTACCTCCGGTAATCGAGCGGTTCTCCCAGCAGTATCCACGCGTCGTCCTGCATGTCACCGACGCCGTGACGGCGACCCTGGAACTGCCCGAGCTGCGCGAGCGCATGCTCGACCTCGTGCTCGCGCGGATCGTCGGGCCGCTTGCCAGCGACGACCATGACCTCAACGTGGACGTTCTGTTTGACGACTACCTCGTCGTGGTGGCCGGGAAGGGGACGCCATGGGC
>DATFWC010000394.1:0-15828 GCA_035259885.1 Xanthobacteraceae bacterium | reverse complement strand
GATGATCGAGCCGGCCACCTGCAGCGCCGAGATGGTCAGGCGCGCCGCCAGGCCGAGCACGAGGCCGACGAACAGCTCCTGGCCGAGCAGCATCAGCATCGGCGTGAACGACCTCAGATCGATCGTGAAGGCCGACCGGTGGAGCGGGAACAGGACCAGCGTGAGCATCAGCGCGACCGTGAGGCGCACGCGTTGCGGGATATTCACCTCGCCCAGGCCGGGCAGCAGCATCACCATGGTGCCGATGCGGGCGAACATCAGCATGAAGGTGGCGGCGACCGCCGGAAGGAATGAGACGTCGATCCGCATGCGCCGGTGTCAGCCTCCGGCGATGCGGGCGGCAAGGCGCGCCATGTGGCTCTGCAGGAGATCGCCCATGAACGGCAGCGCGATCAGCATGGCGATGAAGATGGCGAGAATTTTCGGGACGAAGACGAGCGTCATTTCCTGGATCTGGGTGAGCGCCTGAAACAGCGAGATGGCGACGCCGACCGCCAGCCCGACCAGCATCAGCGGCGCCGAGACCAGCACCAGCGTCATGATGGAGTCGCGGGCCACGTCGATCACTTCCGGTCCGGTCATGCACGTCCCCTTCCCTATGCACACTTGAGAAAAATCAGATCGGCATCCGCATGATTTCTTCGTAGGCCGCGATCACCTTGTCGCGCACCGAGACCAGCGCCTCGACGGCGACCTCCGTCTCGGCCACTGCCGACACGACGTCGACCATGTTGGCGCTGCCCGAGGCCGCCGCCCTGACCTGGTTGTCGGAGGCGCGGCCGGCCTCCATCACGGAGCCGAGCGCGTTCTTGAGCATCGCGCCAAAACTGCCGTCGTCGCCCTCGACGCCCGGGCTCTTGCCCGGGCCGCCGGCCGCGTTGGTCATGCGGGCGAGCGCCGCATAGGCATTGGCGGCAGTGCTTGCGGTTGGCATTCAGATCCTCCTCCTGGGCTTGCGCCGACGGTCAGCAATGCTCAGGCACGCAGGATGTCGAGCGTTCGCTGGATCATGCGCCGGGTGGCACCGATGACGTTGAGATTGGCCTCGTAGGAGCGCTGGGCCTCGCGCATGTCGGTCATCTCGACCAGCGAATTGACGTTGGGATATTTGACGTAGCCGTTGGTGTCGGCGGCTGGGTGGCCGGGTTCGTACTTGATGCGGAAGTCGGACGGATCGTTGCGGATCCTGCCCATGCTGACGGTCTTGGCCTCGAGCGCGCGGTCCATCTCGGCGCGGAACGTCGGGATGCGGCGCCGGTAGGGATCGGCGCCCGGGCGCTGCGCGGTCGAGTCGGCATTGGCCACGTTCTCCGAGATGACGCGCATGCGCCCGGCCTGCGCGCGCAGGCCGGAGGCCGCGATGGCGATCGACTTGAGAAAGTCCATGAGAATGTCTCCTGGTCAGCGCTTGCCAATTGCGGTCTTGATGAGGCCGAGGCTGCGCCCGTAGAGCGTGGTGGCGGTCTGATAGTCCATCTGATTCGCCGCCACCTTGAGCATCTCGTCTTCGAGATTGACGGCGTTGCCGGCCGGGCGGACCTCGTAGCGGCCGTTGCGGTCGGAGCGGAAATGTGGCGGGCCCTCGCCGACCGCCGCGATATGGCCCGGATCTGTGCGTACCAGCGTCACGCCACCTGCGGCGGTGCTGCCGGCGGCCCCGACGGCTGCGGGCCTCAGCGTGTTGCTCTCGAACTTGAGCGGGGCGAGGTCGCGCGGTTTGAACTTCGGCGTGTCGGCGTTGGAGACGTTTTCGGCCAGGATCTTCTGCCGCTCCTGATGCCATTGCATCTTGGTGCGCAGCATGGAGAAGATCGGGATGTCAGAGATCGGCATCGACGGCTCCGCTCAGGCGGCGCCTGTCTGCGGCGCGACCCGGCAAACCTTGCCGGCCGCATGGTTAATGGGGAGTTAAGCCCGGACGGCAGACAATTGCCTTGAAACTGCCGTTAACCACGAAAATGCTGCAAATACGCCGATGGATGGCTTTGAACCCCCATCGGCGTTAACTTTATCTTAGGGTCCGGACGGCAAATCTTGCCGGGCGGTGTTAACCATACGACTTGATCGCCGGAGCGGCGACCGGTCGGAGGGAGCGAACCGATGTTGGATAGTTTGTTCGGTCAGGAGATGCCGCTTCTGGTGAAGGGCATCCTCGCTTTCGTCATCGTTCTGGCGCTGATGATGGCGTGCGTCTGGCTGGTGCGCCGCTTCGGCGGGACGCGCCTGGGCACGCCGTCGGCGCGCGGCCGCCAGCCTCCCCGCCTTGCCGTGATCGACACGGTCTTCATCGAGGGACGCCGCCGCCTGGCGCTGATCCGGCGCGACAATGTCGAACACCTGATTCTGATCGGCGGACCGACCGATGTCGTCATCGAGCAGAACATCGTGCGCGCCGTCCCGGTGGCGCAGCCGCGCGACGCGGCGGGGCGCGTGTCCGGCGGCGAGCCCATGCCGCGTGTGGAAGGTCCTCGCGCTGAGCCGCGCCCGGCCGCGGGTGAGCCCGGCTGGAGTCCGGAGCCGCGCGGCCCGCGTCCGTCCGAGCCGACCTGGACACCGGCGCCTGAGCCGGTTGGGCGGTCGGGCCGGCCGCCGGCCGAACCCAGGGTCCCGCAGCCGGAACCGGCCGGCCCGGCGGGGCGCGGCGCGCCGGAAGGCCCCCGTGTCCCGGCCAAGCTGGGCTCACGCGAGGCCGAGCAACCGATGGAAATGCGCCAGTCGCCGCCCACCGCCGACGTCAATCTTGCCGACATGGCGCAGCGGCTCGAGGCGGCCCTGCGCCGGCCCGCGGCGCGTCCGCCCGAGCCGACCGACACGCCGCGCCCGGAGCCGGTTCGTCCGGAGCCGGCACGGCCGGAACCAACGCGCGGCGAGCCTACGCGCGGCGAGCCGACGCGCGCCGAGCCGCGCGGCGAGCCGGTTCGTGCCGAGCCAAAGCCGAAGCCTGCGGCCGAAGCGCCGCGGCCGCCGGCGCCGCCAGCGAGCGAGCAGCAGCCGCCGCGCCAGGCCCGGCCGGCGCCGGACGCGCCACGCGCCGCCAACGAACCCTCGCCGCAACAAGCGGCCGAGCCGGCCAAGCCGACGGAGTCCGGCGACGCGAAAGCCGCGGCGGGCAAATCCGTGTTCGACACGCTCGAGGAAGAGATGGCCAACCTGCTCGGCCGGACCGGGAAGACCTGACGACAATAAGGACCATGGACTGGGATGAGCGGACGTATCTTCTGGCTGTCACTGATCTTCGTCGCCACCGCCGCTCACCCGGCTGCTGCTCAGGACATCAGCATCAATTTCGGCCAGGGCGCCGGGCTGACCGAGCGCGTCGTGCAGCTGGTCGCGCTGCTCACGGTGCTGTCGATCGCGCCCTCCATCCTGGTGATGGTGACGTCGTTCACCCGCATCGTGGTGGTGCTGTCGCTCCTGCGCACCGCGCTCGGCACCGCAACGGCTCCGCCCAACACGGTGATCGTGTCGCTGGCGCTGTTCCTCACCGTGTTCGTGATGGGACCGGCGTTCCAGCGCGCCTATGACCAGGGCATCAAGCCTCTGGTGGCCAATGAGATCGAGCCCGAGCAGGCTTTCGAGCGCTCGACCGAGCCGTTCCGCGGCTTCATGCTCAAGAACGTGCGCGACAAGGATCTGAAACTGTTCGTCGGCCTGTCGCAGCAGGCGGTGCCGGAGAAGCCGGAGGACATGTCGCTGCGCGTCCTCATCCCGGCCTTCATGATCTCCGAGCTCAAGCGCGCGTTCGAGATCGGGTTCCTCCTGTTCCTGCCCTTCCTCATCATCGACCTGGTGGTCGCCTCCGTGCTGATGTCCATGGGCATGATGATGCTGCCGCCAGTCGTGGTGTCGCTGCCGTTCAAGCTTATCTTCTTCGTCCTGGTCGACGGCTGGTCGCTGGTGGCCGGCAGCCTGGTGCAGAGCTATGGGGCTTGAGGCGGTCTAGCCTTCCAGCTTGATCTTCGCCCGCTCGATCACCTTGGCGAACTTTTCCGACTCCGCCGCGACAAAGCGCTTGTATTCGGCCGGCGTGAGCGGACGCGGGATGATGCCCTGCTTCATCAGCACATCGGCCGTCTTTGCGTCCTGCAACGCCTTGTTCGCCGCGTCGTTCAACTGCGCCAGGATCGGTGCCGGCGTCCCGCCCGTCGTGAACAGGCCGAACCAGTTGAGCAGCTCGTAGCCCTTGAGCCCCGGCGCTCCCTCCTGGAGCGGCGCGACGTCCGGCAGCTGCGGCATGCGCTCCAGCGACGTGACGGCCACGGCGCGAATTTTTCCGGCCTGGATCAGCGGCAGCGCCGCCGCCAGGCTCGAGAAGCTCATGGTGACGGCGCCGGTCGCAACGTCGGCCACCGCCGGCGCGGCGCCGCGATAGGGCACGTGCAGCACGTCGGTGCCGGCCATCATGTTCATCAGTTCGCCGGCGAGATGCTGCGGGTTGCCCACGCCGGATGAGGAGAACGACAGTTTTTTCGGATTGGCCTTGGCGTAGGCGATCAGTTCCTGCGGCGTCCTGATCGGCGCGGTGTCGGCCACCACCACCACGCACGGCACGATGCCGACCAGCGCGAGCGGCGCCAGGTCGTTCAGCGGGTCGTAGGCCATCTTATCCTTGTAGAGGTGCTGCATGATGGCGATCTCGCCCGAGGTCGCCACCAGCAGCATGTGGCCGTCCGGCGGCGCCTTGGCCACCGCCTGCGCCGCGATCATGCCGGCAGCGCCGGTGCGGTTCTCGACGATCACCGGCTGGCCCATGGACTTGAACGGCTCAGCCAGCAGGCGGGCGACCACGTCGATACCGCCGCCGGCCGGGAAGCCGGCCATGATGCGGATGGTCTGCGTTGGATAGGCCTGGGCCGCCGCCGGGCGCGCACCGATCGACACGGATGCGAGGCTCACGCCTGCGATGAAGGCTCGCCGTGTCAGCATGATTTCCCTCCCTCGACTCTGCAAACCACCGTCGATGGCGACCAGCGGCCAACCTGCATCGCATCGATTGGAGTGCCGGATTAAGACGGACTTCGGGCACCCGATCAAGCCACCGCGCGCGGTCGCTCGCGCCCATGCTTCGGGTTCATTGCAGGTCGGCAGTCGCCCGATTGCGGCATCGGATTGACGCCCCGCTAACGCCGGATGTAGGCTGACAACGGTCGAGCAGGCGACCGACGGACCGCGTAAAGGGTTGAACCCGCCTCCACCACTGAGCTGACATCTCCTTCTTTCTTGCCCGAGAGCTGCGGTCACCGGGCGCAAAGAAAGAAGGTATCCCATGCCGCAGGCGCTCCCTGCCCAACCCAACATCGACTGGCTCAAGAAGACCGCCAAGCAGCGGCTCGCGGAGTTGCGCATAAGCAACCCGACAGCCAAGCTCCACCAGGCCCAGCTGGCCATCGCCCGCGACCACGGCTTCAAGAGCTGGCGCGCATTGAAAGCGCATGTCGACGGCATCGCTGCCGGTCGCCACGACCGCGCGGAGGTGTTCGCAGCCGCGCGCGCCGGAGACGTTGAAGCGGTGCGCCGCGCCTTCGCGGCGGGATTCGATCCCGCAACTCCCGATGTCGATGGCCGCACCATTCATCAGATCGCCAAGGAGCGGCGGCATGAAACCATCGAGCTGCTCGCCCGTGACCTGCAGGAACGGACCACGCGGCCGGAAGCCGAGGCGAGCGAAATACGCGCCATCATGAGCGCGGCGCAGTCCGGGAACATCGCGGAGCTTCGCGCCCATCTCGATGCGCACCCGGAGCTCATCGACGCGATGGGAGGCGGCATCAAGAAGGCCACGGCGCTGCACCTGGCGGTTCTGCGCAATCAGCATGCCGCCATGCGCCTCCTCATCGAACGCGGGGCTGACCTCGACCGGCGCGACTTTCCGGACAATGCAGCGCCGCTGCACTTCGCAGCGGTGCATGGCGATCTGGAGACGATCAGGCTGCTCGTCGAGGCGGGCGCCGACATCGAAGGCAAGGGCGACGACTACGAGGTGGGCGTGCTCGGTTGGGCGACCTGCTTCGGGCAGGTGCGCGAGGATATGGCGGCCTATCTGCTGGCTCATGGCGCCCGGCTCAACCTGTGGACCGCGATCGCGCTCGATCGCCTGGACGATGTCCGCGCGATGATCGCGCGACAGCCGTCCCTGCTGGGCGCGCGCATGACGCGCAATCAGCACCGCAGGACGCCGCTCCACCACGCCGCGGCCAAGAACAGGGCCAGGATCGTCCGGCTTCTGCTCGAGCTCGGCGCCGACCCGAATGTGACAGACGCGACCGGCGCGACCGCCCTGACGACGGCCGCGCAGGAGCGCGCCGATGCGGCGATTATCGATGAGCTGCTGGCCGCAGGAGCGCGGCTCGACTTCCTGACGGCCGTGAATCTCGGACGCTACGGCGAGGCGGAGGCCATGCTGCGCGATGACCCTTCACGCATCGGGCCCGATGGGCGCGATACGATTGCGCTGCACCTTGTCGTCAGCCGGAAGAACCTGGCTGCCATTCGATGGCTCATCGCCCATGGCGTTGCCGTGAGCGCCAAGCGGTCGATCTGGGACTGCAATCACACCGCACTGCACATGGCCATGGAGAACGGCTCCATCGAGATCGCGCGGCTGCTGCTCGATGCCGGCGCCGATCCCAATGCCAGAGACGACAAATACAATGCGACCGCCCTGGGCTGGGCGGCGTATTTTGGCCGCGAGGATTTTGCCGCGCTCATTCGGGAGCGCGGCGGGCAATCATGATCGGTGCATGACGAATTGAGCGGCATGCTGCGAGCCGCCCAGGCGCCGCCACTGCGTTGCGGCGGCTCCGATCTGTGCGCGGGAGGACGCTTTTGATCTCCTCACTCGAAACCGTCCAGCGCACCCTGTCGGCCGACATCGCCTATACCATGTCGCGGATGAAGGTCCTCGAGCGGTTGCCCGGCAACCCCGTCGGGATCTCCTGGCGATGGATCGACGACACCGCCGTCGCGCTGATGTCGTACCTGCCGGCGTTCTCGCGCGTCGTCGGGCTGCGAGCGGGCCATGAGCACCACATCGATCCGCTGGTCCGCTGGTACCGCGAGCATGACGTCAAGCCGACATTCGAACTGGTGCCGGGACACTACGAGGCGGGTCTTGGGCGCGAGCTGGCGCGGCACGGGTTTCTCCAATCCGGCTTCCACGCCTCGCTCGTTGCCTCGTTGCCGGCCCCAGGTCCGACGACTGCCGCGCATATTGTTGAGCACGTGACGACCCGATCGATGATGGAGGACTATCTCGAGGCCTATGTGGCCGGCTGGCGGATTCCCAGTGAGGATCAGCCGGTCTTCAAGAACAATGTCCGGCCCTGGCTGGATCAGCCAGGCTGGTCGCTCTATGTCGTGCGCATCGACGGGACGCCGGCCGCTGCCGCAACCTTGTTCATGCATGACCGGGTGGGTTATCTCGCCGATGCAACGACAGCTCCGTCGTTCCGCGGCCGCGGACTCCAGCTGGCGCTTCTGCGGCGTCGCATGGCCGATGCTCTCCAGGCCAATGCCGACATGGTCTTCAGCGGTGCTGCTCCATTCTCCACCAGTCACCGCAACATGGAGCGCGTCGGGCTGCGCTTGCAATTCATGCGCGCGCTGTGGACGCCGGACGGTGGATGAACGAGCAATCTCGCCGCGTCCGAACCTGATGTTTGACGCGCTATCTCCCTACTCCGCCGCCTCCGGCAGCGTCGCAAGGTCGAGCTCCGCCGGGCCCGGCCTGATGCCTCGGTCGCCGCTGAGCCAGGCCTGCAGCCGGTCGAGATAGAGGTAGACCACCGGCGTCGTGAACAGGGTCAGCAACTGGCTCAGCGCCAAGCCGCCAACCATGGCGTAGCCGAGCGGCTGGCGCAGCTCCGAGCCCGAGCCTGTGCCCAGCATCAGCGGCAGGCCGCCGAGCAGCGCCGCCATGGTGGTCATCACGATCGGCCGGAAGCGCAGCAGCGCCGCCTCGCGGATCGCGGCTTCGGGGCTCAGGCCCTCGTGCTCGCGGGTGATGGCGAAATCGACCAGCATGATGCCGTTCTTCTTCACGATGCCGATCAGGAGAATGATCCCGATGATGCCGATGACCGAGAGGTCGAAGCCGCCCGCCCACAGGGCGAGCAGCGCCCCGATGCCGGCGGACGGCAGCGTCGACAGGATGGTCAGCGGGTGGATATAGCTCTCGTACAGCACGCCGAGGATGACGTAGACGACGAGCAGCGCGGCGACGATCAGCAGCGGCTCATTGGCGAGCGAGCTCTGGAACGCCTGGGCGTTGCCCTGAAAGCTGCCGCTGACCGACGCCGGCTTGCCGATCTGGCTCTCGGCGCGGCGGATGGCATCCACCGCCTGGCCGAGCGCGACGCCGGGCGGCAGGTTGAACGACAGCGTGACGGCGGGAAACTGGCTCTGGTGCGAGACCGAGAGCGGACCGGTATGCCGGGTGTCGATGTCGACCAGGGTCGACAGCGGCACCACCTGCCCGCTGCCCGGCGCCTTGACGTAGATCTGGTCGAGCGCGGCCGGGCTCCGTTGCAGGTTGGGCAAGGCTTCGAGGACGATATTGTATGAGTTGGTCTGGGTATAATATTGCGCCACCTGGCGCTGGCCGAATGCGTCGTTGAGCGTGTCGTCGATGAGCTGCGGCTGGATGCCGAAGCGCGCCGCCGCGTCGCGGTTGATCGTCACCATGAGCTGCGGCGCGTTGCCCTGCTGGTCGCTCGACACGTCGGCGAGCTCGGGCAGCGTCTTGAGCTTTGCCAGCATCTTTGGCGCCCAGGTGTTGAGCTCGTCGAGATCCGCGTCCTGCAGCGTGTATTGAAACTGTCCGCGCGCGATGCGGCCGCCCACCGTGATGTCCTGCGACGGCTGCAGGAACAGGTTGGCGCCCTCGACCTTGGCGAGCTGCGGCCGCAGCCGGTTGATGATTTCGGTGGCGGAGGCGGTGCGCTCGTCGCGGGGTTTCAGCCCGATGAAGAAGCGGCCGGTATTGAGCGTATTGCCGCTGCCGCTGCCGAAGAACGATCCGAACGATGCCACGTCGGGATCGCGCGCGATCACGGCCGATAGCTCGCGCTGGAGCCGTTTCATCTCGTCCGGCGACACGTCCTGCGCGGCCTCGGAAATGCCGGTGATCAGCCCGGTGTCCTGCACCGGGAAAAAGCCTTTCGGGATGAGCACGAACATCACGCCGGTCAGGCCCAGGGTGAGGAAGAACACCAGCAGCGTGACCGCCTGATGCCGCAGCACCACGTCGAGCCCGCGCCGATAGAGGCCGATCAGCCCGTCGAACGCCGCCTCGATGGCGCGATAGAGGCGGCCGTGGTGCTCCGCGTGGCCGCCGAGGAAGCGCGAGCACAGCATCGGCGTCAGCGTGAGCGAGACCACCACCGACACGCCGATCGCCGCTGTCACCGTGATGGCGAACTCGCGGAACAGCCGCCCGACTATGCCGCCCATCAGCAGCAGCGGAATGAATACCGCAACCAGCGACACGCTGATGGATACCACCGTGAAGCCGATCTCGCGCGCGCCCTTCAGGGCCGACTGCAGCGGCGACGTGCCCGCCTCGATGTGGCGAAAAATGTTCTCGACCACCACGATGGCATCGTCGACCACGAAGCCGACCGCGATGGTCAGCGCCATGAGCGAGAGATTGTCGAGGCTGAAGCCGACGAGATACATGACGGCGGTGGCGCCGAGCAGCGACAGCGGCACAACCACGGCCGGGATCAGGGTGGCGCGCAGATTGCGCAGGAACAGCAGGATCACCAGCACGACCAGGCCGATGGTGAGCGCCAGCGTAAACTCGACGTCGGCGACCGAGGCGCGGATCGTCTGCGTGCGGTCGACGATCGTGTCCACCTTCATGCCGGGCGGGATGATGGAGTAGAGCCGCGGCATCGCGGCCTTGATCTGATCGACGGTGTCGATGACATTGGCGCCGGGCTGCTTGAACACCAGCAGGATCACGGCCGGCTTCTCGCCCGTGAGCGCCGCGATGTTGCGGTCCTCCGGGCCGTCGATCGCATGGCCGACGTCACGCACCCGGATCGGCGCGCCATTGCGATAGGCGATGATGACGTCGTTGTAGTCGCCGGACTTCACCAGCTGGTCGTTGGCCATGATGGTGAAGCTCTGGCGCGCGTCGTTGATGCTGCCCTTGGCGGCCTGCGTGGTGGCGGCGGCGAGCACGCCGCGCACGTCCTCGAACGTGAGCCCGCGCGTCTGGAGCTTCGCCGGATCGACCTGCACGCGGATCGCCGGCTTCTGCTCGCCGCCGATGATCACCTGGGCGACGCCGGTGATCTGCGAGATCTGCTGCGCCATGACGCGGTCGGCGAAGTCGTCGACCGTCGTAAGCGGCAACGTGTCGGAGCGGACGGCGAGCACCAGCACCGGCGAATCCGCCGGATTGACCTTGCGGTAGGTCGGCGGCGTGCTGAGGGTGTTGGGGAGCTGCCGACCGGCCGCCGTGATGGCGGCCTGCACGTCCTGGGCGGCGCCGTCGATGTTGCGGTCGAGGTCGAACTGCAGCGTAATCGAGGTCGAGCCGAGCGTGCTGACCGACGTCATCTGCGTGACGCCGGAGATTTGGC
Source organism: Xanthobacteraceae bacterium (assembly GCA_035259885.1). Lineage (GTDB taxonomy): Bacteria > Pseudomonadota > Alphaproteobacteria > Rhizobiales > Xanthobacteraceae > DATFWC01. Next base: position 5,239 of record DATFWC010000394.1, on the reverse strand, counting down.
CGAAGCGGCGCTCGAGCGGCTGCGCCACGGTGGCCGCCATCACGTCCGGGCTGGCGCCCGGCAGCTGCGCCTGGACCGAGATGGTGGGGAAATCCACCTGCGGCAGCGGCGCCACCGGCAGCAGCGGAAACGCCACGATTCCGACCAGCGCCAGCGCCGCCATCAGCAGCGACGTCGCGATCGGACGGCGGATGAAGGGCTCGGAAATGCTCATGAGGCCTGGCCCGGGGCGCTGGCTGTTGCCCCGGTCTTGGCGTCGACGCGCGACCCGGGTTGCAGCCGGTACTGGCCGTTGACCACGACCCGCTCGCCTTCATTCACGCCGCGCGTCACGATCGCGACCTCGTTGCCGATCGGGGTGGCGTCGATCGCGCGCTGATCGGCCGTGTTGTCCGGTCCGATCACCCAGGCGTAGAAGCCCTGCGGCCCGCGCTGCACCGCCACCGGCGGGATCGTCACGGCATTCTGACGGGTATCGACCTGGATGCGCAGGTGGACGAACTCGCCCGGCCACAGCCGGTCATCCTGATTGGCGAACCTGGCCTTGAGCCGGATCGTGCTGGTGGCCTGGTCGATCTGATTGTCGATCAGCAGAAGCTCGCCCTGCGCCAGCTGGCGGGTGTTGTCCTGATCGAACGCGACGACGCGCACGGTGCCATGCAGCATGGCCTCGCGCACGTCCACCAGGTTCTTCTGCGGCAGCGTGAACACCACCATGGCGGGACGGATCTGCGTCAGCACGGTGATCGGGTTGACATCGTTGGCGCGGATGATGTTGCCGGGATCGACCTGGCGGAACCCGACGCGTCCGCTGATCGGCGCCGTGATGGTGGCGTAGGAGAGCTGGGTCTGCGCGCTCTCGATCGCGGCCTGGTCGGCGTCGATCAAGGCCTTGAGCTGATCCACCTTGGCCTGCTGCTGGTCGACTGTCTGCGGCGTGGCGTAGCCGCGCGTCGCCAGTTGCTTGGAACGTTCGAGATCCTTCTGCGCCGACACCAGCTGGGCCTGGTCCTCGCCTTTCTTCGCCACCGCCTGGTCGAGCGCCGCGCGCAACGGCCGCGGATCGATTACCGCCAGCGTGTCGCCCTGGTGCACCTCCTGCCCTTCGGTGAAATTGACCGACTGCAGCGGCCCGTCGATCTGGCTGCGCACCGCGATGGTGTTGGAGGCCTGCACGGTTCCGAGCGCGTCGAGAAACACCGGCACGTCCTGGCGCGCCGCGGTGGCGACGGTCACCGGCACCGGTGGCGGCAGCCGCGCGGCCGCAGGCCTGGGCGACGCCGCGCGCCACGTCCACAACGTGGCACCGGCGATCAGCACCAGAACCATCCCGGCAAGCAAAAGGAAGCGGCGCCGCCGGGACGCACCCGGTGCGCGCTTCGGCGTCGGTTTCATCGCGTCCACCTCTTGGCGTTAAGCCAGAGGCGCTAATTTAGGTCCTAAACCTCACGACAACCTGACCGGAAGATTAAATAAAATTTCATTTTCAAGGGCATGCGCGGCCATTGCAGGCCGGTATGCGCCGTTGCCGGGCGGCGGAACTCAGGCCGAATCGCCCTCGCGCGCCGGCTGATCCGCCGGCGCGTCGTCATCCATGATGGCGCGCCAGGCGGCGCCGTCGAGGTCGTCGTACTGGCCGCTCTTGAGCGACCACAGAAATCCGACGAGGCCGAGGAGCCCGAGCGTGAGCGCCATGGGTACGAGAAAGATCAGGACTTCCATGGCCGCCTCGCCCGCAGCGCGTTCGCCGTCACCAGCAAAGACGAGCCCGACATGGCGATCGCGGCGACCAGCGGCGTCGCCAGACCGGCAATCGCGATCGGAACCGCAATGGCGTTGTACACGACGGCAAGCCAGAGGTTCTCGCGCATCAGCCGCTTTGCCCTGGGGGCAAGCCGCAGCGCCTCGCCGACAGGCGCCAGCGCCTCGCCGAGGAACACCGCATCGGCGGCGGCCTGCGACAGATGCACGGCGCTGATCGGCGAGAGCGACACGTCGGCGGCGGCGAGCGCCGGCGCGTCGTTGAGGCCGTCGCCGACCATCAGCACCTTGCGGCCCGCGCGCTTGAGTGCCTCGACGTGGGCGATCTTTGCGGCCGGCGTCACCTGCGCCTGCCAGGTGTCGATGCCGAGATCGCGCGCGATCGGCGCCACCGCCTCGGCGCGATCGCCGGAGAGAATCTCGACCAGGAGTCCTTGCCGGCGCAGCGCGGCGATCACCGCAACGGCATCGCGCCGCAGGTTCTGGCGCACCAGGAACACGCAGCGCTCGTCGCCGTGCGCGAAGGCGATCTGCGAGGCTTCGGGGTCGGCCGCGCGCGCGACGGCGGCCTCGCGCTCGGCGCCACAGAAGGTGGGACGGCCGAGCCGCACCTCGACACCTTCGACCACCGCGCTCACGCCCTGTCCCGCCTCCTCGACGGCCCCCTCCAGCGGCAATTTCGCTCCCGCCGCGCGCGCCAGCGTCGCCGCGAGCGGGTGGCGGCTTGTCAACGCCAGGCGGCCAGCGAGCGCAAAATGCTCAGGCGAGATATCGGCGGCGTTGACGATCTCGGCCTCGGGCAGCGTCAGGGTTCCGGTCTTGTCGAACACCACCGTATCGACGTCGGCCAGGCGCTCGATGGCGTCGCCGGTGTTGAGCAGCACGCCCGACCGGAACAAGGCGCCCGCCGTCGCCACCTGCACGGCCGGAATGGCGAGGCCGAGCGCGCACGGACAGGTGATGATGAGAACCGCAACCGCCGTGATGATGGCATCGTGCCACGTGGCGCCGAGCACCAGCCAACCGATCATGGTGGCGAGCGCGGTGGTATGCACCAGGGGGGCGTAGAGGCGCGCCGCGCGCTCGGCCAGCCGCACGTAGCGCGAGCGCGCCTGCACGGCGTTGTCGAGCAGGCGGGTGACCTCGTCGAGCAGCGTGTTCCTGGCCGCCGCGACGCGCACGCGCAGTGTGCCGGAGATGTTGACGGTCCCGGCATAGACGGCGGTTCCCCTGCCCGCCTCGAGCGGCCGCGTCTCGCCGGTGATCAGGCTCTGGTCGATCTCCGAGCGCCCCTCGACCACCAGGCCGTCGACGCCGATGCGCTCACCCGGGCGCACCAGCACCATGTCGCCGCTGCGGATGGCGGCGACCGGCACCTCGCGGATCTCCTCCGGCGTCACGAACTTGACCGCGGTCTCGGCCTTCAGCGCCGCCAGATTGCCGGCAACCGCGCGGGTTCGCCGGCGCATGTTCTGGTCGAGGAAGCGGCCGGCCAGCAGGAAGGCGAGCAGCATCGTGGCGGAATCGAAATAGGCGTGCTCGGCATGACCCAGCGTCTCCACCACCGACGTGCCGAGGGCGAGGAGCACGCCCAGCGTGATCGGCACGTCCATGTTGACGCTGCGCGCCATGACGGCGCGCATGGCGGAGCGAAAGAACGGCTGACCGGCGTAAGCCGCCGCCGGCAGCGCGATCAGCGCTGACAGCCAGTGGAAGAAGTCGCGCTGTTCCGGCGTGATGTCGCTGACGTTGCCGGACCAGACCGCGACCGACATCAGCATGATGTTCATGGCGGCGAACGCGGCCACCGCCAGACAGCGCAGCAGAAACCGCGCCTCCTGCTCCTCCTGCGCCTCGGCCCGCTGCGGGCCGAACGGGTAGGCCTTGAACCCCAGTTCGGCGAGCCGGTCGATCACGCGCGCCGGGTCGAGGGATCCGTCCTTCCATTCCAGCGCCAGGCGCCGGTTGGTCAGGTTCACGCGCGCGCGCGTGAGATTGGGCACGCGCGCCAGATCGGCTTCGATCTTCGCCATGCAGGCCGCGCAGTGGATGCCTTCGACGGCAAGGTCCATGCGGGCGATACCGCCATCGAGATGCTCGACGAAGCAGGACAGATCGCGCGTCTCGATCATGCCGCACCCATCATTTCAGCATCACGCGATTGCGCGACAGGAACAGCCGCTCGCCGCCGCGCTCGGCTTCGATCACCAGGTCCCACTGGCCGGGCGGGACCTGCGCCGCCCGCCCGCGATAGATTCCCGCGGCGGCCTCGTTGAGGCCGATGCTGCGGTCGGCGCGCTTGTCGGCCGGATGCGACAGCAGCGCCGAGAAGCTGAGCCCGGTCAGCGGATCGTTGTTGGCGTCGCGCGCCTCGACGCGGATCGCCGCGGCGCCGTCAGCGTTGCGATCGATATGGCCGAGGACCGACCAACGCCGCGCCTCCTGCGCGTGCGCGGCCTCAATTTCACGGCCATAGGCGAGGCTCGCCTTGTACGCGCTGTCGACATCGGTGCCCGGCAACGTGTCGATCGCCAGCTTGACCATGGCCAGGTTCATGGCGAACACCACGCCGAAGAACCCGAGCAGGCAATACAGTACGATGCGTCCGGTGACGGGGCGGTTCGGTCGAGCGCTATTCACGGTGCCTGCCCTCGTCACGGAAGAATGAAGTGGTCGCGCGCCGAAGCCGTCTCGCGGATATCGGTATCGCTGATGCGAAACACGACATCGGTCGATTTGTCGAGCTTGGCCGTGGCCGGGACCGTCACGAGCACCCGCATCTCGGTGGTCTGGTCGGGTCCGATCGCGATGTACGGGCGGCCCTCGATGGCGGCATCGGAGCCGACCACCTGCACCTTGGCGTCCGGCAGGCCGAGGACGTCGAGGGCAACCGTGCGATAATGGCTCTGCTTGTTGAGGAAGCGCACCGTGTAGGCATTGCGCACCGAGCCGTCCGACAGTCTCACGGCGAGCGGATTGCGGTCGTGCAGCACGCTGATGTCGAGAAAGCTGCGCGTGGCGAGCGTGTAGAGCATGATCGCGCCGACCAGCAGGATGATGGCCGAATAGATGATCGTGCGGGGCCGCACGAGCCGGAAGACGTTGGTCTTTCCTTCAAGCCGACGCTTGATGTTGATGTCGGTGTCATAGGCGATCAGCCCGGTCGGACGGCCGACCTTGGTCATCACGTTGTCGCAGGCATCGATGCACAGCCCGCACATGATGCATTCGAGCTGCGCGCCGTTGCGGATGTCGATTCCGGTCGGACATACGGCGACGCACTGGTTGCAATCGACGCAATCGCCGGCCGGAAGATTCTGGGCGCGCAGCTCCTCGGCCTTCTTCACCGAGGTGCGCGGCTCGCCACGGTCGTAGCGGTAGGTGACGTTGAGCGCCCACTCGTCGGTCAGCGCCGCCTGGATACGCGGCCACGGACACATGTAGGTGCAGACCTGCTCGCGCATGAAGCCGGCGAGCG